>CAXTRZ010000270.1:0-1336 GCA_964246715.1 uncultured Acidobacteriaceae bacterium
TTGGAGCGGGAGACCGGGATCGAACCGGCGACATTCAGCTTGGGAAGCTGACGTTCTGCCACTGAACTACTCCCGCAACATATCTAGTGAGAGAGTTACATTAACCCTCAAGTCTTATGAACTGATATTACCAGACCGCGGGCTGAATCTCTGAGTTCTTTGCCAACCCAGCGGCCCATATTCAAGCTTTAGCGACGGCAGTTGGATTTCTTTATCTCACCGAAAACCAGCGTAGCTCACGATTGTTCAATACGAGCGACAGATTACTTTCCGACGGCAGCAGGCGCGTTAGGGCAGCCATATAGAGCGATGGGCGGCGGAGAACGAGCTCAATCGTAGGCACGCGGACGAACGAATTGTACAGGGAGTGAGAGGTGCCTCCTTCAATCAGAAGGCGTTTCGTTCCTCTATCAATTTCGTCCTCTATCAGGAAGCTGCGTGCAACCGTCGAAACGGATGCCCGTGGCAAAATTGCATGATTCATCTGCCAATGGATTTCAACCTCCTCAAAGCCGCGCCGGCCGCCGATGATAGAGATCAATCGGCCTGTGCCGTCCTGCACTCCTGCCATGAGAGGACTCTTGATCAACTGATGTGCCTCATACAATCCGCTAACCATCTCAGGTGTTTTTGGATCACGCGAGGCCAGATTGAATGACTGTAGTTCTGAAAGCGAAAGTTTGATGGAGGGAAGATAGGTGCAGTTCAGGTCCCGTACCGCGCGTCGTTTGTAGTAGCGAAGATTCGCTCTCGTCTTCTGGCCCATGCGGGCCAGCGTTTCGGCGAACGTTTCATGAAGGGGCAGGTAAAGAGGCGCTGCCATATGCTGCACAGCCCATTTAAGAGGGTCTCGCCATTCGCCAGCGCTCTTGTGAAATGCCTTATGTAATTTCCAATCGACTTCAAGGGCTGATTCAGCAGGACTGCAGGCGAAGCTTAAGTAAATCATCTCGGCCCCGCATTGCATGAGATACCGTGCAGCGCTTACCGCTAAATCATGACAAAGGTGCGCGGGAGCAAGTAGCGTGCGGCGCGGTGTTGCGCGGCCTGTCGAATAAACTCTGGTTGGAATGCCATACGGTCCTCGATGTTGATAGCACAGCAACGCTCCCATGAGGGACTCTTGTTGGGTGCCGGCATGTTGCAACGAGTGCATGAGTACAAGGAGAGGTACTGCATTTACAAAATGTGTCCGCTGCTGCTCTAAGACGTATGCAAGGTCATCCCACTCTCCTGCCTGCCCGCTTTGCTCAGCGAGGCGCATGAGCTCAGGCAGATGGCGAAGAACTGCCTGAGCTCCCGCGGCCTGCTCCACATGCCGGCCCTCGATGCGCAG
>CAXTRZ010000270.1:1346-4010 GCA_964246715.1 uncultured Acidobacteriaceae bacterium
TGAGGATACGAATTTAGCTGAATCGGCGAACTACTCATTGGCTCTCAAATAGCAAACGTTCAAGAATTCTGTTTTTCGATGCTGGATGCAATCCGATCGAACATTCGCAAGATGCTCCCCGAAGCAATTCTCATCGCCATGCGGCGAATGGCATCAGCCTCCATACCAACATGTACCCGGAGTGTGGAAAGAGTCTCTCATGTGATGCCAGCTTTTCTCGACTTTAGTAACAACTCAATGGTCACGCGAGATCACCCGTTTGTCAGAAGCTTTCTTGTAACGAGAATCGCACCTGAAATGGCTCAACGGGATGGAAGACGTTGGTGAAGGCCGGTGCCGCTGTTGGCGTGATCTGCGAGGTGTAGGCGTAGTCGATATCGTGGTCGCGGCGGTTCGACAAGTTCAGCAATTCGGCCGCAATGCGCCATCTGTTGTTAAAGCGATAGCCGGCCTCCGCATTCAGCAAGGCTGTTGCCCGGGAGCGATACACGCCATCGGATGTCAGATCGCGCGGGCCAAAGTAACGCAGGCGCAAAGTTGCTGAAAAGCCTTTGTAGTCGTGCAGCGTGACGCCTGAAGAGATGACCAATCCAACCGCTTCAGGCACAAGCTTGCCACCTGGACTGTGCGGCGCGGCATCATCGCCGTCGGCTACTGTAAACAGCGCTTTGGAGTTTGCCAAGTCAAAATCAAAAGCCAGATGCTTGCAGGGCGTGTAGTAGTTGGCAAATTCAATGCCATAGCGGTTGCTTGGCTGTTTTGAGGCAATCGTACCTCCAGTGTCACCGTCCTGCTGCAGTTCGGAAGAACTGTAAAGGTACCAAAGAGAGACGGTGCTTTGAAGATGGGGGACGACCGTCGTGCGCACGCCGGCTTCGCCGCCCTTGGTCGGGATAAGTGCGGGAATCCTTACAACAGGCGTGTTAGGGTATGGGTTGTCCGCTGAGATTGGTTCTATTGTCTGTGTTGCGCCGCGTCCGTCGTTGCTGTGAAAGCTGAACCCGCCCTGCGCGTAGACCTCCGTATTGGCCCACGGGCCGAAGATCAGGCTAGCTTTGGGGCTGGGCAGCACCTTGATTGCTGTTCCGGAGTTAGCTGGAATCACCAGGCTGGTGACGTTGAAGGAATCCACATCGCCGCGCAAGGCAACGACCGAGCGAAGCTTCTCCGTCCAGTGAATCTTGTTCTCCACGTAAAATCCTGGCTGCGTATCGGTAAAGCGGTCCGCTTCCGTAGTCGCCGGGAGTGTGTTGCCGGTGGAGGAGTCCGTCTTGGCCACGCGAATGCGGTCTTCGGATTGGAAGAGGCCGTTGTGAATCCAATCTGCTCGGACCTGCAGGCCGAAGGTGTTCTCCACCCTGTGGCCGAACCATCGGTTAAAGATCTTGTGACGTGCGTCCAGCCCAGCCACCCAGCGCCTATCCTTCTGTTCAAATTGATCGCCGCGATTGGGGTCGGTCAGGTAGTAGGTAAAGTCAGAGAAGAGATCGAGATCATAATAAAACCCGTATGCGCTGATCTTCGTCTCAGAGTTCCCGCCTTGGCGATGCCACTCGCCTTGCAGGCTGTAACGCTGAGAACGGCCACCATCGGTGGGATCAAGTGCGCCGAAGAGACCGACGAGAGGGACCGCGGTAACGGGGATTTGATCGCTGGAATGCCAGTTGCCGTGGTAGCCAAGGCCGGTGATGCTGAAGCCGTTAGCGTCTTCTCCCTGGCTGTATCGTAGGAGACCGTTGAACTTGTAGTACTTATCCGGATGGGTCCAGGGGCCGTCATCGTGGTACGCTTCTCCGCCGTACAGGAGATGGCCCGGGCCAAGTTGTTGCGATACGCCGAAGACGGCTCGTCCGAAGCCGTACATTCCGCCTTCCAGCTGCACGAAGTTCTGGGGCAGTGTCTGGAAGAGTTCCAGATGCGCCGATCCAGCCGAGCCATAGTTGCCTACATCACCGTAGTACGGACCTTTTTCGTAGTTCACCCGCTCTATAAACTCAGGAATGACGGTGTTCATGTCCGCGTAGCCCTCGCCGTGCGCATGCGAGGGCAGGTTGAGCGGCATATCGTCGATGAAGATGGCAAAGTCGGTGCCGTGGTCGAGATTGAAGCCGCGAAGAAAATACTGGTTCGCCTTACCGCCGCCAGCATGCTGCGTGATGATGACGCCAGGAACGGTCTCCAAGACTTCACCGGAGCGAAGGATCGGGCGATCCTGGATCTCCGTCGCACCCACCGTACCCTGGGTGGCGGAGTCGGCGATTCCGGTAAGGTCATCTTCCCGGCCCTCTACGTCGATGGTGGCGCTGATCGCGCTCACCGTTAGAACGATGCGCAATGGGGACGGCGTCTCGGCAGCATTCAAGGTGATGGGGACCTCTTTGGAGGCGAAGTCCGGTTTGGACACTATGAGCCGATATGTACCCACCGATAATTCAGAGAGGGTGAAGGCTCCGTTTCGGTCGGACTGCACCATGCGCTGTACCATACCGTTTGCGCTCAACAACTGCACGGATGCCCCAGCCATCAGCGCGCCGGACGTATCCACGACGGTTCCTGATAGCTGTGACGAAGCTTTACCTCTGTTGGCGGTTTGCGTCTTATCCTGCGCGGTCTTCTCTTGCGGGGCAACTTCGGCTCGCATGGGGGGTGTGCAGACCGAGAAGA
>CAXTRZ010000271.1:0-3970 GCA_964246715.1 uncultured Acidobacteriaceae bacterium
GCAAGCCGGCATTCCCATTGCCGCTCCAAGCGCCAACCGCTTTGGCCACACTAGCCCAACGACGGCCGCACACGTTCTGGATGACCTCAACGGCCGCATTGACGCTGTGCTGGACGGAGGTGCAGCCAAGGTCGGCGTTGAATCGACCGTCCTCGACCCCACCCAGTGGCCCATGATGATCTACCGTCAGGGCGCCGTCACCCAGCAGATGCTTGAAGCGAAGTTTGGCAGGGAATCGGTCGTGGTGTTCACTCCACCCATTGCCAAAGCCGAGCCTGAAAGCCTTCCATCCCCCGGCGTCGGCCTCCGCCCCTACGCCCCCAATGCCCGCCTCGTGCTAGTTCCCGTTGACCCGAACCTTTTCGATCCGCGCAATGTCCTCATCTCAGCCATCAGAGACCTGCCAGCCTCCGAGAAGAGCGGCGTTCTCCTTCCCAACGGGTGGAATCAAGACCGCGCCAACCACTCCTTTGCTTGGGGCTACTGGAACCAGCCGGAGGTGCTCACCCATAACCTCTTCGCCGGCCTTCGCGCCCTTGACGATCTCGGCGCGACTATCATCATCGCCCCTATCCCCAATGGCCCCGGCATCGCCGCCGCTATCCGCGACCGTCTGGAGAAAGCCGCGAAGATCTGACAATCTGATCCGCGATCCTCCGTGAACCCGGGAGCCGGGTCAGATCGGTCCAAGCGGTGAAGATCGGTGTTAGGTGTTCCTCACCCTGCCGACGCTCCAATTGGTCCGGCATCGTTGCACACTTCTTGGTGCAATTCACCGCCGCCTTAACTTTTGTGGTCAAAGACGCCAAAACCTACGCCAATCGCGGGCTCCACCATTGCTGGTGGTGGTTCCGAACCACGTCTTACGGTGCATCGAACCACAGTTTCACCAGCGGTGCGCGGCGTGGTGAAACCGTCATGCGCGCTCCACCAGCTCCTCCGCAAACGAATCAAGTGATAGATTCCGAAGGAGATTTCGCCGCATCCCACTCTGCACCTGATCAAGCCCACGGCTCGCGGCTTCAATCCAGGCAAACGTGGTGGATTTCGCCATCTTAGCGAGAGGATCGCGCAGGTCGACGTTTCGCACCAGCTCCGGCGTGCCCGCCTGCAGCAGCATCACATCCTCCAGCAACAACCCGATTGTTCTTAGCAGGTTAGCGGTCTTCGCCTGCCCCTCTGCCCCAGCCCGGTAGGTCTCCGTCGTCTTGAACAACGACGAGTGGTCGTTCTCCGCTCCCCGCAGCATCACCATCGCATCCGCCCGCGCTGCTGTAAACCCTTCTAAATCAAAGCTCAACGCCTTTCCCACAGCCCCCTGAGCCAGCCGGCTTACCAGTGCCCGATGCTTGGGCTCCCACTCCGGCCTGCGGTCTGCCAGCACCATCTCTAACTCTTCTGTTTGCAACGCACCCAGCCGCACCGTCGCGCACCGCGACCGGATCGTCGGCAGCAACTCCCCCACATTTTCCGCGCAGAGGATGAGGTGAGCATAGTCCGGCGGCTCCTCCAGGAGCTTCAAAAGCGAGTTCGCCGCCTCCTTCATGAAGTTGGCCGCAGTGAAGATAAAGACCTTACGCGGCCCCTCCGACGGCAGATACTGCGCCCGCTGAATGACGGTCCGGACTTGCCCCAATTTGATGAGCAACTGCGGAGGGTCCGGCGGTACAATCAGCACATCCGGGTGCGGTTGGATGAGCACCCGCGTCTCTTTCTTGTCCGCCTCGCGCAGCTCCTCACGGGCTGTAACCGCGGCTTCTACGGCAGTTAGAAGGTCCGCCGAGGAGGCGATGCGGGTGCAGTTCGAGCACACGCCGCAAAAGCTTGCCAGTGACTGCCCGGTCGACCACAACTCACGCGGCTGCCGCTCGCACTCCACCGCCATCGCCAGCATCAATGAAAGGGTATACTTGCCCGCTCCTTGTGGCCCCGCCAGGATGAGCGAGTGCGGCAGTTTGCCCGCCGCAATGGCCGTCCGCAGCCCCTCAACAGCGTGGGTGTTGCCGATGAAGTCGTTGAAGGTTGCGGGAAGTAAGTTCATGCGTCAGACCTGATGATACTAGCGACGTTCCGCCCTCATCCTCAGCGGGTTTTTGGGGCGCAACGTAATCTTCGCTTGTATCTCAGGCGGTGCGGCATCGGCGTAGCTCAGCCGCCAGCAATGCGCCAGCGTCGCAATCGAAAACACACCTTCCATCCAAGCGAAGCTTTCTCCGATGCACTGCCTTGATCCACCACCAAATGGAAAATAAGTGAACTTAGGGCGAGCGGCTTTGGCTTCAGGGGTGAAGCGGTCTGGGTCGAACGTGAGAGGGTCAGGGAAGTACTCTGCGGTGCGGCTCATCATGTATTGGCTGAAGAAGAAGTGGGCACCGGGGGGAATGCGGTAGGGGCCGAGTGTGACGGGCTTGATAGACATGCGGCCCATGGCCCAGGCTGGGGGATAGAGGCGCATGGATTCGGCAAAGACCTGCTCGGTGTAGCGGAGGGCGGAGTAGTCGGCTAGGGTGGGAAGTCTACGGGCTTGGCCGGTGCCGAGGACGGCATCGAGTTCGGCATGGAGACGGGCCTCGACCTCGGGGTTTTGGCTGAGGAGATACCAGGTCCAGGTGAGGCCGTTGGCGACGGTCTCGTAGCCGGCGAGAAAGATGGTAAGGACCTCGTCGCGGACCTGATCGTCCGACATGCCGACGAACTGGCCGGTGGGCTTTCCGTCTGGATCGAGTAGCTCGTCACGGCTGGTGAGGAGCATGGTGAGGAGGTCGCCGCGGTCGGATGAGTTGGTGGCAAGGGAGGCGCGGCGCTCCTGGATGAGGCGGTCGACGACGGCGTCAAGGCGGTGTTTGGAGTTGCGGAAGCGGGTGATACCGGGGATGGGGAGGCGGAGGAAGAGCTCGATACGGGGGAAGGCGACGATGAAGTTATAGAGGTCCATGATGAGGTTCACCTCATCGTTGATGCGGCGGATGTCGTCGTCGACGTTGGTGTCGAAGAGGGTGCGGGCAACGATTTCGAGTGAGAGGGCCATGGACGCGGCAGCGATGTCGAAGGGCTGGCCCGGGACTATGCGGTCGCGGGCGCCGACGGCGGAGGCGACGATCTGATCGGCGTAGGCGTTGATGCGCTGGCGATGGAAGGCGGGCGCGGCGATGCGGCGCTGACGCATGTGGAAGGGTTCGTCGGAGGTGATGAGGCCTTCGCCGAGAAGGATCTTCATGCGCTTGACAGTGCGCTCCTTGACGAAGGACGAGCCTTGGGTGACGAGGATCTCCTTAATGTATTCGGGATCATTGACGAAGACGATGGGGGTGCCCATGAACTGGTAGTGCGCGATGTTGCCGTAGGTTTTGTGGAGGTGCTCGAAGAGGAGGATGGGGCTGCCGAGTTTAACCCAGGGTTTAGCGGCGTAAAAGGGAAGGCTGCGCTTGAGGCCGGGAGGCATGTGCCATGGACCGGGGTCTTTGTGGGGGCGAGACATCAGGTCCGATTGTGCGCCGCGGCGAGACGGCGGGCAACAAGGGAGTGGACGATGTCTTCGATGGCATCAATGGAGGCGTCGTTGCGGATGGCTTCAACGCGGTGAGGCTCGCGGGCGGCGATGGTCTCATAGGCGCGGTAGATGCGCTCGTAGAAGGCATCGCCTTCGCGCTCGAAACGGTTCTCGTCGGTGCCGTGCTGAATGACGTGGCGGACGTTGCGGCGGCGGGCTCGGTGGAGCGACGCGGCAAGGCTTGGAAGAAGCAGGACAGTGAGGTCGGGCTGAAGGTCTTCGCAGAGGGCGGCGTGGAGGGCGAGAACGCGGTCGGAGCCGAGCTGGCGCCCTGCACCCTGGTAGGCTTCAGAGGAGTCGGTGTAACGGTCGCAGACGACGATGCACCCAGCGGCGAGCGCGGGGCGAATGACCTGGGCGATGGCTTGGGCCCGGTCGGCGAACATGAGGGCGAGCTCGGCGAGAGGAGCGATGTGGCCG
>CAXTRZ010000272.1:0-3969 GCA_964246715.1 uncultured Acidobacteriaceae bacterium
TAAGACGACCAGACCGCTCTCCGCAGGATTGGTGCCACTCGTGACATTCGCCGTCAGCGTTACCTGATCTTCGGTCGTTGGAGTCGAAGGATTTACTGCTAGCGTCGTCACGGAGCTTCCCTGCGCCACGGTAATAGTTTGTGCGTTACTTAGACCCTCCGCATAGTTCGTATCTCCGGAGTAATCCACCGTAAGATTGTGGCTCCCGCCAGAGAGATTAGACGTCGTGAGCGAGGCGGATGCGCTGCCGTTTGATCCCCCAAGAGTAGCCGTGCCCAATTCATTGCCATTGTCTTGGAATGTAAGCGTGCCGGTGGGTGTCGCGCCACTTCCTGTGACAGTCACGCTAAGCGTCTCAGGTTGGTTGAGGCTGATGTTTGCCGATGAGACGGTGAGATTGATTCCGGCATTCGCCGAACCAATCCCGACCATCAGCTCGCTCATATAGCTGCTGCTGGAACTATTGTAAGAGTCTCCGGCATAAGTCGCGATAATCGTATGATTCCCTGCGGAAAGGCTGTTGGTCGCATAAACTGCAGTAACTCCGCTCAGGGTTGCGCTGCCAAGCTGCACGTCGCCGTCATAGAAGTTAACGGTACCCGTCGGACCTGGAAGCCCGGAGCTATAGGTGTTTACGGATGCCGTGAAGGTAATACTCGCGCCCAGAGCGGGACTTTGCGGACTGATGTTAAGAGTCGTGTACGTGGACGCGCCATCGCCCGTGCCGAAGAGAGAGAAGGAGTTCTGCGTTCCTCCTGCATTAAGGCTGTTGCTGGTCGCAGTGACGGTGTCTTGGTAGTTGTTGTTGATGGTTGTTGGGGTGAAGTCGATGTTGACGTCGCAATTTGTTCCCGCTGTAAGACTCGTCGCAGAGTTGCAGGTAGAGGAAGGATCGATGGCGAAGGTCGGCCCTCCGACAGAGACTGCGGACAACGAAAGCGCGCTGTTGCCATTGTTCGTGATGGTCAGACCGCCGTTCGCGGTCGATAGAATCTGTGTCTCCAGGCCAAAGTTGCCCGTCGACACATCATTGACATTGAAGTACCCTCCCTGCGGCTGTGAGGTGAGAATGTCGCCATTGGGAGCGACTGCAACCGCAAAGGGAGCGCCACCCTCATACTCGCGGATGTCCATCTCTCCCGTGACTGGATTGATGATGCCAAAACTTACAGTTGAGGTGAAATACACGCGCCCGGCCGCATCGAGAGCGACGGACCCCATGTTGCCAAGATTATTGCCAATCGACGTCAACTGGCCGGTGCTGGCCGTCCACTCCTGAACCTCGCCGCTATTCCCCTGGTCCGCGAAGAAGATGTTGCCGGAGCCGTCGACTGCGAGTCCCTGCGGAGAGTTGAGACCGGAAAGAACAGTCGTTTCAACATTCTGATTGTCCAGCTTGATGATGCGTCCGTTGCCGGAATCGCCGATGTACAGTGCTCCGCTGCCGTCGACCGCGACAAAGCTGGGCCCATTCAAAGGTGTCGTTTGAACAACGGTTTGGACCCCGGCAGAGGAGTACGCAACGACCTGATTGAAAGTGGGATCCGCGACATATACCGTTCCGGAACCATCGACTGCAATGCCTGTAGCGTTGCAAAGATTAGTAATCTGGAATGAGGTGATGTTGCCGCCAAACACCACGTGAGTGACCGAGCCGGTACTGCGGTCTACGACATAAAAGCTGCCATCCGGCCCCACGGCAACCCCGGTTGGGTAGTTGGCAAAGCTTATGTACTCGGTATCCTCTCCGAAGAGGAAGCCGAACTGCGGACCCTGTCCGGTTCCCGAGACAAACGTCCGATACACCACATTCTCGTTGCTGTCCGTCACTGACACGGCGTCCAGCAGCAATCCCGGATTGTGTGGCGTAAATGCAATCTGAACGGTGCACAATGACGACGAGCACGAAGAGGATTGAACAGCAAAGTTGACCCCGGCTGTCACGGCGAAGGTAAACGAGCTGTCGCCGGCGACAAGAGGGTAGGTCAATGTTTTGACCGATGGCTGGCCGATGCCAATGCTGCCGAAGTCCTGAGAGTTGACGATAGTCGTAGAGGGACCGCCGTATCTCGGATGAACCGTTGTCGCTGTAGCCTTGACAGGCACACTCGCACTTGCGGCAGATGAGGTTTTGACTGCTAACTGATTCTTGAGTTGAGCGGTAAACGCCGGTGTTGCATAGTGTGTGATGATCTTGACGTGCTGGGTTCGGCGGGACACCACCACATGTTTCTTCTGGATCGTAATGGTTCTAACGCCCATTTTAAAGTTCGGTGCTTTGGGGGACGTCTGTGCGCCCGTGACGGAAGTCGCAAGGATTAGAAAAATCAAACTGAAGAAGTACTTCATGGCAACTTACCCCTGGCACTTCGCCGCTTCGGGCGAATTAAGATGTTCAGTCAATTACACTTACGACTTCAGTTTGGCCCGGTGTTGCGATGGTACAAGGTCATGAGCCCGTCACTCAGGTGTCCAGTGCGCGTGTGCGGTAAACAGCCCGTCAACAAATCCGAGTTGATATACAAGAAAAAGACCGAAACAAACACTGATCAGACCAGAGGCCACCGTGAGGTAGCGTGAGGACCGTCGCCCGGTCAGGGCAACGGGAATCGCCATAATTGTGGTCATGAGCATCATTCCTATCACGGTTCCCAGCCCAAAGACGACTAAATACGCGATAGCCCACACAGGACTGTGAATCATGGATAAAACAAGCAGCGCAACAGCGGCGGATCCAGCAAGTCCGTGTACCAGGCCGATCGCAAGCGGACGCAGCAGATGGAAGTACCCAAAACGGCTCAGCAGACGCCGAAACAGCCCAGGAGGGAAGTTCGTGCGGGTGGCGTTGGACAGCTCCTTCACTTGAAGGAAGGTGGACTTTTGCCTAAATGCTGCTGGAGTAAGGCGCTCTGTCAACCGCTGAAGAATACCGGTCAGGTTGAGTATTCCCAGTAGAATCAGCATCCCAGCGACAGCCATTTCCATGGACAGGCCCAGTCGCGCTGGTATGGTGAGCTTAAAAAGAATGATGGCAGCACCAACGACAAAGATCGTAAGCGTGTGACCGAGCCCCCACATGATGCCGATGACGGCACCGTGACGAATCGAACGTTCTCGACTGACGATGGTGGACACTGCAACCACGTGATCCGGATCTGTGGAGTGGCGCATTCCGAGCACAAACCCAAGAGCGATCACGACGGCGAAAGATGCGGCGTGGCCACCAGTCAGGTCCGGCAGATGCGGCTTGAACCCCGTGGCGGGAAGCGCCGCACCAGCGATGGCAAGACCAGCAATCAGCATCGCAGACGCGGAGGCCAAAGGAAGCCAGCGTTGGATCAGGGGAGAGTCACTGCGCCAGCGAGAGAGTAAGCTGCGCGCCTTCACCATCGCAATGCCGATTCCGATCAGCACGGCTGCCAGACCGACGCTGAACGCAACGATAAGAAACAGGCCCAGGCCAACCCGATGCAGGCTCACCGCGCTGAGCAGCACGACCAAAGCAGCAGGACATGGAATGATGCCACCGGTAATTCCAAGAACAAGGAGCTGCTTCAACGGAACGGTACGCTCTTGGTTGGAAGAAGCGGTCTGCGCCAGAACGGCCTCTATCTCGACGGGCGGCCGCCGCAGAGAATACCAGTGCGTATGGAGAACACCGTCATCATGTATGTCTGAGGCGTTGCCTGTCCACGCGCGAAGCAGAAGGTAAAGAGCAAGCGCCGCAATCACCAAGCCGGAGAAGATGCTGAGCCATGGATAGATCTGTTCTGGAATGACGTACTTGGATGCATAAAGCACCACAACCCCCAGCAGGTATACGCCGGCCGTGTGCGCCGCCGTGACCAAAAGTCCGAGTCCGATGGCATGACGAGTCCGGCCGCGTGAGCCGACAAGATAAGCTGCCACAATCGTCTTGCCATGACCTGGTTCAAGCGCGTGCAACGCTCCCAGCCCGGCTGCAAGCAA
>CAXTRZ010000273.1:0-3964 GCA_964246715.1 uncultured Acidobacteriaceae bacterium
GAGCCGATCAACATCTGCGGGGCGCGGCGGGCGTTAGTGCTTGTGCTGAAAGGGGTTGCGAGGACCGAGGAGGCGCAGGGGGCGACGCTGCACGCGGCTCGGGTGAATGTGCCGATGCCGAGTGTGATCCGGTTGCTGGAGTATCGGCGAATTCCGCACCAAACGCGGGCTTTGAGCCGGAAGAACATCCTGCTGCGGGACGGGAACTGCTGCCAGTACTGCTCTATTGTGTTGACGGCAGGGGAGTTAACACTGGACCACGTGATTCCGCGGAGCCGTGGGGGGCTTTCGACGTGGGAGAACCTGGTGGCGTGTTGCCATCACTGCAACAGACGAAAGGGGAACCAGATGCCGCATGAGCTGACGGGGATGAAGCTGCAGCGGGAGCCGAGGCCGTTCTCGCTGCATACGAGCCGGCACATCATGCGGATGATCGGGAGCGCGGACCCGAGTTGGAGGCGGTACCTGTACTTCGAGTCGGGGGAGGCGGCCTGACCATGCTGCCACCCCACAGCTTGACCATGAAATCACCGCGATTTCACCATGAGGGAATCGTGGGTTTGTGGTGTTTTTGGGGTGCGAAATTGCGGAGAAGTGCATGGCTAGACGTGGTTCGTAACAACCATGGGCTGTGGTGGAGGGTGCGTCTTTGCTGGGGATTTCGGTTTCTGACCACAAAAAGTTGGATTGCACCAAGAAGTGTGCAAGGGTGTGGGACGAAGTGGGGGGTGGGTAACCGATCGCTCGCCTTATGACTAGAAATTGGCCTCAGGGTGATACGCACAAATGCTTATGGCAACGGCCTTTTGCGAGGCTTTGTTTCAGGCAAATCATCTTGACTGGCGTCAAGCGCTAGTTTCCCTTGAGCTTCTGAGGAATTAGACGTGAAAAGATGCTTGAACCGATCACCGGCCCAACGAAAGATGAACATAAAGTTTGCTTGAGTAAGGTGTCCAGAATACAAGGCACAGAAGGCCATGACAAGAACTGTCAAAGCAATGATGATTCCTGAAATCTCCATCCCTACCTTCGTTGGGTAGTGAGTCAATACATACCAGCAGGAGATGACAGCGGCGAAAGCAACGAAGATGACCAGTGAAACAGAGGCTACAGGAGAAAGCCTTCTCGCCGATTCTTGCTGAAAGCGAGCTTGTTCCTGCGCCATTGCAGCAGAGATTTTGGCAATCGCAGGATTCTTAGACTTGTCCGCCTGCTGCAAAAGGTCCATGATCTGCCTATGAGCCTGCTCGCTCGGTGTCAGCGGTCTAGGAGAAGAGGAGAGTGAATTGCCGGAAGACCCTGCCATCACGCCGCTTTTGTGAAGCCATTGTTTTTTAGGAGCGGCTGGAAGGCGATTTCTATCCTCAAATCGCTTACATCATGCTCAGAGCCGCAATAATCGCAGTAGGGAAGGACATCGAGCATGTCCACTTGATCGACCGTGGCCAAGAGCATTTCGCTGTTCTTGCAGTAGACGTTAAATGCCCTTTTCACGAGACCGGCGCGTGCCAGCAGTTCCAAAAGAACGTAAGCCTCTCCGTCGTTCAGCTTCATTCCTGCTGCAGCAAGCTTCGGAACTATGAAGTCTTGTCCGGTGCTTCTTTGGCGGGCGATATAGTCCATTAGCAAATCCAAGAGTGTCGCCAACTCTGGATTCTCGCGCTTAACGCGCTCGAATTTGTGAGACGACATAGTTAACCTCTTCATCGCTACTGTCTGCGTTCACCTTCACGTGTCCTTCTTCCGCGTTTATATGCGAGAAAAGCTCCCGTGTCAGAAATCCGTGTGAGACTTTTGGGAGCCAGAAAAACGATTGGGCATCCCATGCCCATGTCTCGCCGTTCTCTTCGTACGCAAGCTTCCAATCAGGATCATCCCGGACATCGGCTCGTGACGAGTGCGTCTTTGCCTTCGTGTTGCTCTGATTGGTGTGATTGTCAATGTGAATACGGACGACCCTAGGATTTTCTTCCTCCACGAGCTTTCTTACCACGGGCCGCCACTCGATGGGAAGCAGCGTACAGTTTAAGAGGTCTGCCACTCTATCAGCATAAGCCTTGTAATAAAGGTCTGCGGGTGTTCTCCCTGTCCCATCCTCGTATGGGTGGCGTGTTTCGGACGGATTCATGCGCAGTTCTGCAGTTTTTTTAGAGAAGTCGGCGATCAGCACGATTCGCCGATTTACCGGTGTCCTGATTGTTTGGCCGGTGCGATCATCAATCTTAAGACTGTCGTGCTGCTCCGCCCACTTCACACGCAGTAGATCACCTTCCAATTCGGCGTAAACAGGCGACATAGGCTTAGACTTCTCGCCAGCGAAAGTGCGAGCACTGGACAGAACGAAGCCTGCGTTTAGAAGTTTGTTTGGAAGCCATTTATTTAGAGCTGGCTTTGGCAATTCATCCAATGAATAGAGATAGATGCGCATGTCACTGGCTTCTTCGAAGCCGATCAACGCCTTCTCGAGCGCACCCTCATCAAGTCTGCCTTGAGCAATCTCATTCGCGACTAGGTTCGTAATGGTCGGGCGTGTGGGAGCGGAACTCGAAAGGCCAACCGCCTTAAGCCAGGCCTGCAGGCCCTTTACAGCTACCTTATCTAACGTTGGTTTGATACGGGCGCGAATCTCATCCCTTGAATCCCGTTTACTACTCATGCGGGCGTATTCTTTCTTACCTCGAAGATGGCGGGTCTGTGATGAGCGATTATGCCACTATAGATAACCAAAATGGGAATATTTCGACAGTTGCCTATGACGAGCCGGTGGTCGAGCCGAAAGTGCACTCGGGCTGCGCCCGATACCCCACCCTGTCTGGCGATGAAACTGTCGTCCGAGGATGGGGCACCCGAACAGGCAACGGCAAGGGCAATGACAGAAGCAGATTCCTGCGGAATGACAACCAACAGGGCAACAGCAGGAGCAACAGCAAATTCCCTTCGTGAATGACAAGTAAGAGGAGGAACGGCAACCGCGCTACGCGCGATACCCCACCCTGTTCGCGATGAAGCTGCGAAAAGGATGGGGCACCCGGAACAAGCAACAGCAATAGCGGGCAACGTCAAAAGCAACTACGGAGGTTCTTCGCTGCGCTCAGAATGACATACACCTGGGAGCCGCGAGGTGCGTGAGTGATCTGAGCTCAAGGTAAGGGCCTACTGGAGGAGCTTGAGGACGGTTTGGGCTTGCTGGTTGGCTTGCTGGAGGGCGGAGATGCCGGTCTGCTGGAGGATGGAGTACTTGGTGTCGTTGGCGACGACGGAGGAGATGTCGGCGGAGGTGATGGAGGAGGAGGCGGTGACGAGGTTTTGGCTTTCGTTGGTGTCGACGGTGGACTCGGCCTGGAGCTGCTCGACGGTGGCGCCGAGGGTTCCGCGCTCTGCGGCGACGGTGGAGATGGCGGCGGTGATGAGGGCGAGCGAGGACTGAGCGGCGACGGCCGAGGTGAGGCTGGTGGAGCTGAGGGCAAGGGTGCTGGAGTCGGTGGCGGCGACGGTGCCGTTGACGACCTTGGTGCCGTTCGAGGTGCCGTCTGACGAGAAGGCGCCGACGGTGGAGCCGAAGATGGCGGTGCCGTTGAAGTTGGTGGAGCTGGAGATGTTGGTGATCTGGGTGAGGAGGGCCTGGTACTCGGTGTTGATGGCAGTGGACTGGGAGGAGCTGAGGCCGGTGTTGGAGGCCTCGGTGGCAAGGGTGACGGCGCGATTGAGCAGCGAGGTGACCTGGGCGAGGGCACCGTCTGCGGTCTGCAGGGCTCCGACGGCGTTGGTGGTGTTTTCCGCGGACTGGTTGAGGGCGGCGACGTTGGCGTTGAGGCCGTCGGAGATGGCGAGGCCGGCGGCGTCGTCCGAGCCGGAGTTGATGCGGGAGCCGGAGGAGAGCTGCTGGAGGCTCTTGTTGGCGGCGGTGGTGGTGATGGCGAGCTGGTTTTCGGCCTCGAGAGCTGAGATGTTGTTGAGGATGCTG
>CAXTRZ010000274.1:0-3961 GCA_964246715.1 uncultured Acidobacteriaceae bacterium
GAGGCGCCGATGGAGTGGCCGTGGAAGCCTTTGGTGGAGGAGACGGGGATGTGTTGGTCTAGGGAGCCGAAGACTCAGTAGATGGATGCGGATTCCACCTGGTCGTTGGCCTGAGTGGCGGTGCCGTGGGCGTTGATGTAGCCAACGTCTTTTGGGCTTAGGTGTGCGTCGCAGAGACACGCGCGCATTGCTGCAGCGGGGCCTTCGGGCTTGGGCTGGGTGATGTGGTGGGCGTCGGTGGAGAGGCCGAAGCCGAGGATTTCGGCGTAGATGGGAGCGTTGCGGGCCTGGGCGGAGGCGAGCGTTTCAAGGGCGAGGTAGGCGGCGCCTTCGGCGAGGGTCATGCCGTCGCGGTCGATGCTCAAGGGCCGGCAGGCGCTGGGGCTGACGACGCGCATGGAGTCCCAGGCGCGGAGAAAACCCCAGGTGAGGGGGGCTTCGTGGCCGCCGGCAAGGGCGGCGTCCACGGCACCGGAGCGAATCATCTGGAAGGCGAGGCCGATGGCGTGGGCTCCGCTGGCGCAGGCGGTGGAGAGATTGAGGGCGGGGCCGGTGATGCCGAGGTCGATAGCGATCTGGGAGGCTCCGGAGGAGGCCATGGAGCGGGGAACGGTGAGGGGATGGACGCGGGCGTTGTCGCGGTAGAGCTTAGCGGTCTCGGGCTCTTCGGCCTGGCGGCCGGCGGTGCTGCAACCGGTGAGGATGGCGATTCGGTCGGGGGGATAGATGGCAAGAAGTTGAGACACGGTCGCGGCTTGGCGGGCGGCGACGATGGCGAACTGGGCGGCTCGCTCCGAGGTGAGGAGTTGGCCAGAGGCGAGGTGGTCTTCCGGGCGGAAGTCCTGGACCTGGCCGGTGCGGGTAAAGCGGAGGCCGGGGTCCTGGATACCAGGTGGGATGTTGGAAAGGGTGAAGGGGGCGATGCCGGTGCGGTTGGCGAGGATGGACTCCCAGACAGCGGCAGGGGAGTTGCCAATGGGGGTGAGGCAGCCGAGACCGGTGATGACGACGCGGTGCGACACGTCTAGGACTCAGACACGGGCTTGGCGGCGAGGAGAGTTTGGACGCCGGCGATGACGTCGCCGACGGTGCGGAGGGTGGTGAGGGACTCGTCGGGGATGGTGATCTTGAACACCTCCTCAATCTCGAAGGTGAGGTTGATCTTGTCGAGGGAGTCGATCTGGAGGTCTTCAAAGGTGGAGGCGGGGGTGACTGAATCCACGGGGAGAGATTTGGATTTGGCGATGATCTCGGTGATGCGGGCGGCAATTTCTTCAGGGCTGGAGAGCATAGGAAAGTGTACGTCCGGCAGTGAAGTGGGGCAACGAAGGTGTTCTACAAGGAGAACGAGCGAGACCCACCCCTGGATGTTTTGATCTAAAAATTTGAAAGGAAAAGAGTTAGCAGTTGTTTACCAGTTGGTTATCAAGGTGTAACGCACTTTTTTGGACAGGGCGCCTACCAGCGGAGGAGGACGAGCTCCAGGCAGAAGGCGGGGCCCATGGCGGCGAGGATGCTGTAGGTCCCGGGAGCTCCAGGGTGGTGCTTGAGGGTGTCTTCAAGGACGCAAAGGACACTGGCGGCGGAGAGGTTGCCGACTTCGCGGAGGCTCTTCCAGCTCAGGGCGAGGGCTTCAGGCGGGAGGCCGAGGGCTTTTTCAGTGGCTTCGAGGACTTTGGGGCCGCCGGAGTGGAAGATCCAGGAGCCGATGTTCGCTAGGGTAAGGGGCTTGCCGCAGGCGCAGAGCTGGCCGGCGAGGAAGGAGTCAACGTCTGCACGGAGGTTTTCGAGGACGACCTTAGGAACATCGGGCGAGAGGACGATGCGGAAGCCGGTGTCGCGGATATCCCAGCCCATGATGTGCTCGGTGTGGCGATAGAAGGTGCTGCGGGTGGCGAGGATGCGCGGGCCGGAAGTCCTTGGAGGAGAGGCAGGTTCTCCCGCTTCGGATTCCGAAGCAGAAACAGAAGCAGGTTCTCCCGCGTTCCACCCCCCCGAGCGAAGGATGCTCGCCGGGGAACCCGCTTCGCGGACGGATGAGAGCATTTCGGCTTCATCGCCGGCGAGGATGACGGCGGCGCAACCGTCGCCGAAGAGGCCGGTGGAGATGAGGTTGGCGATGGACTGGTCGTCGTCCTGCCAGGTGAGGGAGCAGAGCTCTACCGAGAGAAGGAGGACGATCTCCTTGGGGAAGGCTCGGAGGTAGTCGGAGGCGCGGGCGATTCCGGCGGCTCCGGCGACGCAGCCGAGGCCGAAGATGGGGGTGCGCTTGACCGAGGTGGGAAAGGGCATGAGGTTGATGATGCGGGCGTCGATGGTGGGGGAGGCTATGCCGGTGACGGTGGCGAAGAAGATGGCGGAGATATCGGCGGCGGTGAGGCCCAGGGGTTCGAGGGCGCGGGTGATGGCCTGCTGGCCGAGTTGGACGGCGGCGGCGATCCACTCGTCGTTGGTAGCCTTGAAGCCCTGGAGCGAGGGGTAGCGGTCGAGGGGAAAGACGGTGTAGCGGAAGTCGACGCCGCAGTTGGCGTGAAGGCGGGTGAGGAGACGGGGTTCGGGGAGTTTGTCACCCCAGCGTTCGAGGAGGGCCTGAGAGATTTGGGCCTGAGTGTAGCGATGCGGCGGGAAGGCGGTGCCGACGGATGCGATCTGCATGGATTCCTTTGCGGTGCGGGCTGATGTGAGTGTAGATGCTGGAGAGCGGGATGCGGCTCGCAACTGAATTGATGGTACGAAAGAATGCCTGGTCGCCTACGTGCCGGTGCGGCACTGGTTTAGTCGAAACAGCCCTTGGAAGTCGTGCACCAGAAAGAAAATTGCGCCAAGTTCGGATTGGTGCACCGTGAAAGGTATGCGACTGACTGTGAATCTCGATGCAGATGTGTATGACTTTGCGTCTGCCTATGCGGGGGCGAAGGGGATTACATTGTCTGCGGCTCTGAGTGAGCTGGTTCGCCGTGCGGAGCAAGTGCCGGAGCCGGCGGGTCACTCAGGCAGGCTGAGAAGGAACGAGCATGGGTATCTCGTCCTTGCAAAGACGCCACGTGCTTACCTCAGAGATGGTGAAGGAAGCCTCGGAAGACGAGCTTGCCTGAGCTGATGGCACCAAGCAGGTGACGGATGCGTACCTTCTTGGCCTCGCGGGTGCGCGGCGGGCGGGTGCTGGTGATATTGAATAAAGCGATTCTTCATCTTGCTGGGGCCGAGCACAGCAAGAACGTCCCGGTGTTGAAAGGGGAGTGACCCTGCGGGAGGCGATCGCAAGAAGAATGATCTACGGCGGCGGGGTGAATGGGATCGCGCGGTTTACGACGCGGATGAAGGATCGGTTTGAGCAGGGAATCCGGTTGTATGAGACAGTGCGGCGCACCTTGAGTAACAGGCCAAGACCGAGGCGGCGCGGCGGTAAAGGAATGCGTGGCCGGCTCAGGCCTTGGTGTCGAGACGCGGAGTGAGGGCGGCGGCGCCGACGGTGAGGATGCTGGCTTGAGCGCTGCCGGCTTGCGGCGTGGTGGAGATGGAGTAGCCGAGGGTGGAATCGACGGTGGCGACCGGGAGGCCGAGGTTGGCGGCGATCTGAGGGACGATCTCGCCGGCGGACTCCAACTGGTGCATCTGCTGGGTAGAGGTGGGCTGAGGGAGCGGCTTGGCAGCGCGCGCGGTGGGATCCGGGAGATCAGGTGCGGTGGGGAAGGTGTTAAGCGAGATGGAGAAGGACATAAGACACCTCAAGGACACGCGATGAGCTCGCATCCGTGTTATCGGCATGCGGGTGGAGGAATTTCAGGGGTGAAGGGCAGGTTTCTAAGAAAATTAAGGAGAACCGCAAGGCAAAGGCAAAGCAATGGCAACTCCGGAGGTCCGGACGTCACGGAGACTCAGTCTGGCCGATCCCATTTAACTGTTGAGGCCTAATTGACTTGCGCAGAATGACTTGGGGGTGGCAGTTAGGGTCGAAGGT
>CAXTRZ010000275.1:0-3925 GCA_964246715.1 uncultured Acidobacteriaceae bacterium
GCCAGCATCGCCGGCGCAAGCCCAAGCAGACCGCAAACGGAAAACACACACAGCACAAGAAACCGGCGGAGGGGAAGAAGACAGATTTTCGACATGCCGATCATTCTTCCACGTCCCCCGCGCCTGTGTCGCTACTGCCATGTCAATTTCAGCTCGAAACCATTCCCCTCCGAGTTGGTCCTTCTGAGCGCAGTGTCGTTGCACTTGCATGTGTCGACTCACCACTCACCACTGAGAACGGACAAACGGAGAACGAGCAACGGACGACGATTGTCCAAGCCCCTGCCGTAAACTACCTCCTGATGCCCTACACCCGCTTCCAGCGCCTGCTTCTGGCTCTTGTTCCGCCCATCGCGGCCACCCTCATCCGGCTCCTCGGCTCCACCCTCCGCTATGAGGACATTACCGCGCCCAACACGCCCATCGGCGACACCATCCCCGGCCCCGTCGTCTTCGCCTTCTGGCACCGGTCGCTGCTCGCCTGCGCCCACCGCTTCCGCAACAAGGACATCGCCATCCTCATCTCCCGCTCGTTCGATGGGGAGCTGATAGCGCGCATCGTCGAACGCCTCGGCTTCCTGGCCATCCGCGGTTCGTCCTCGCGTGGAGGCGCCGCAGGCCTCCGCGGCATGGTCGAAGCCTATAAAGCGGGCCACCGCTGCGCCATCACCGCCGACGGCCCCCGCGGCCCTGCACAGGTCGCCAAACCCGGCACCGCCCAGCTTGCTGCCCTGGTCGGAGCCACCTGGGTCGGCGCCTTTTACGCCTTCCCCCTCTCTGCCTGGACGCTCAACTCCTGGGACCGCTTCCTCATCCCCAAACCCTTCTCTCGCGTCCTCTGCACCTTCCCGCCCCATGTCTCCCCAGACGAGCCCGCGATCCAGGCCGCCCTTAACCAATCCGTCCAGATGGCCGAGTCGAAATAAACTGGCTCATACTGCCGTTTACTGCTCCACACTGCCTCACACTTATGCTGGTCTCAGACTTTCATTTCGATCTCCCCGAAGACCTCATCGCCCAGACCCCGCCGAAGATCCGCGGTTCCAGCCGCCTCCTCCGCGTCGACCGCGTCTCCGGCGCTCTGATCGACGAGCACTTTCGCAATCTACCCGACCTCCTCACCCCCGGCGACCTCCTCATCCTGAACAATTCAAAAGTCTTACCCGCCCGCCTCTACGGCACCCGAGCCGGCCTGCACACGCAGCGAAGCTCCCCTGACCCCACCGGTCGCATTGAAGTCCTGCTCACGCAGCAACTCAATTCGACCGACTGGACAGCCTTGGTCCGCCCCGCCAAGAAGGTCATATCCGGCGAAACTCTCCTCTTTTCAGGGGCTTCCGGAACTCCGGTTCTGCAAGCTGAAGTCCTGAGCCTCGGCTGCTTCGGCGAGCGCACCCTCCGCTTCGCACCCGACTCCGAGTTCCTACAGAAGCTCGACGCCATCGGCCACATGCCTCTCCCGCCTTATATGCACCGTCCAAAGGATAAACCGGATACCGACGAGGATAAGACCCGGTACCAGACCGTATACGCCCAGACCCCCGGCTCTGCCGCCGCTCCCACCGCGGGCCTTCACTTCACCCCGGAGATCCTCGAAGCGTTACAAGCAGGAGGGATAGAGCTTGCCTATCTCACCCTCCATGTGGGCCTTGGCACCTTTCAACCTGTTCGCGCCGAGCGCCTCGAAGATATCCACCTCCACGCCGAACACTACACCCTCCCCGAGCCCACCGCGCATGCCATCGCTCGCGCCCGGTCAGAAGGCCGCCGCATTCTCGCCGCCGGCACCACCACCACCCGCACCCTGGAACACTGCGCACAGATCGGCAACCTCGGCCCCCACTCTGGCGCGACGAACATCTTCCTCTCTCCGGGCCATAACTTCCGCATCATCAGCGGCTTATTGACCAACTTCCACCTCCCCCAGTCCACCCTTCTCATGCTCGTCTCCGCCTTTCTGGACCCCCAAGGCCGCGAAAAAGCCTTGACGGCCTACGCCCACGCCATCGCCCACCGATACCGCTTCTTCTCCTACGGTGATTGCATGCTCATCCTTTAAGGCACCTCCCCCGGTGTAACTTTTTAGTTGATTACAAACGTTCTTTGGTGAAGATGGTCATTGTTGCCACATGGCCTCCTTGAACAGAAGTATTTGAGGGTATGCCGGGGCGAGTTGGATGATGTTAGGCAGAGCGGGCCAACTGGTGAGAACGAAAATTCATGAGGACTAGGTATGAACGCGCCGGGCTCAGGAGCGCTTCAGGTTGATCACGGCATTTGGGGCGAACTTGTACGGAGCATTCGTGATGTCCACTCGGCTCCGGACTGCCGCAAACAGCTAGAGCCTTCAGTTCCCTGTCCAAGTCGTAGGCAATGCGCCGCACTGTCGGTACTCCGTCGTCGAGGATGAGATACGACGCGCGAGGATCGCCATCGTAGGAGAGACCCACGCTTCCCGCGTTTACCAGTACCTTCGGCTGCCCCGCAATTGTTCGTATTGAAGGGCGGTGAACATGCCCAAACACAACGATCGACTTCTCAAGTAAGCCATAGGTGCGTTCGAGGTCCGCGTCGCTCGCATTCTCCGCAGGAGTTCGCCAGCAGCTCTGAGGGCTTGCGTGAACTAGACCGAGGCTCTCGTGTTGCAGGACTATTGGCAACTTTGCGATCCAGGCGAGCCTTGCATCACCCAGCGTCTCTCGGGTCGCGATTGCGATCTCGCGAACTGCGTCCCAGATTGCACGAGAGGTAGGGGAAGCATCTGCAAACTCCTCCAACGAAGCTGGTGTTACCAGCATCTGATCGGTGTTGCCCATGACACCGGCCCAACCACGGTCTTGAATATGGTCCAAAACCTCGGTCGGACTTGATCCAGAATCGGCCAGATCGCCTCCATGAAACACCAGGTCTGGCGAGGTTTGCTGCAAGTCAGCAAGGACGGCTTCAAAGGCGGTAAGATTCCCATGAATGTCGGAAAGAACTGCGATGCGCATAGCTGCCTCACGTGAGCGTTTCACCTCTCCCGCTGACCACGAGTATAAAGCGGAGCACGATTAATGCTGCAAAGTCGCCCGTGGGAACGAGGCCTTGTGGGCCCGTGAGTGGACTGTCTGACCCTGCCGGGAGCGGCATCTTGCATAGGGGCTGCGACGGGCTGCTATATTCGCGAAATGCGCAGACTTCCTGTTTTAGCTCTCTTTCTTGCTTCTCTTCCGTGTTTTGCTCAACAGCCAGACCGGACTCTCTCTCTGTTGCAGCGGCTGGCGGATGCGGCGGGGCCTCCGGGGGCGGAGGAGCCGGTGCGGGCGATCATGGTGCCGGAGATGAAGGCGTCTTCGACCGAGCCGCTGCGATATGACGGGATTGGGAGCGTCATCGCGCAGCAGGATCCTGGTGTGGGGAAGACTGGGCCGCGTGTGATGATCGACGCGCACATGGATGAGCTGGGCGGCATGGTGCGGCGAGTGACGCCGAACGGCTTTCTAACGATGCAGATGCTGGGTGGATGGCTGGATCAGGCGCTGGTGGATCAGCGGTGGATCATTGTCGGGAGCAAGGGGCCGGTGCATGCGGTGACGGGAATTCGGGACGTGCATGTGGCCAGCGCGGAGGAGCGGACGCGGGTGTTCTCGCGGGACCAGCTGTACCTGGATATTGGAGCGAAGAACGCGGCGGAGGCGGCGGCGATGGGGGTTGAGCCGGGCGATCCAGTGGTGCCGGATGCGCCCTTTCTGGTGATGAACGGGAGCCAGAACTACCTGGGCAAGGCGTGGGATGACCGGATTGGCTGCGCGGTGCTGGTGGAGGCGATGCGGAGGACGATGGCGATGCCGCATCCGAACACGCTCTTTTACGTGGCGACGGTGCAGGAGGAGGTGGGGCTGCGGGGCGGAAGGACGGCGTCGCAGACGGTGAAGCCGGATAT
>CAXTRZ010000276.1:0-3915 GCA_964246715.1 uncultured Acidobacteriaceae bacterium
GCGACCTGGAACTGCGCGGCGCGGGCAATATGCTCGGCGGCGAACAGAGCGGCCACATTGAAGCCATCGGCTTTGAGATGTATACGACCATGCTGGAAGAGGCCGTCAACAAGATGAAGGGAGAAGGCGACAAGCCCGCGCACGCTACCACCGTGCTCAACCTCGGCATCTCCGTCCGGATCGACAGCGACTACATCCCTGAAGAGAACCAGCGCCTGCGCATGTACAAGCGCATCGCCGGGGCCATGGATCAGGCCACCATCGACGACGTCCGCAGCGAGCTGCACGACCGCTATGGAGCCCCGCCTGAGTCAGTGCTGAACCTGCTCTCCGCCGGCGAACTCCGCCTGCAATGTGAGCGGCTGGGCATTGCGCAGATGGACCGCAAACGCACGCAGATCGAGCTTCCGAATCCAAACGGGAATAAGAAGCAGCCGCTAAAGACCTTTGTCGAGATGCTGCACATTCGCTTCGCCGTTCCCGAAGCAAACGCGCTCGGAGACTCAAGCCTCGCCCACGCCCAGGTCGATCCCGGCGTACTGATGAAGCTGGTCGCCCGCAACGCCAGACGTGGCGCGCAGTTTACGCCACAGGGTATCTTCCGCTGGCCGCTGACCAGCGCGAAAGCAGAGGATGTATTGGCGGAGACCCGCGAGCTCCTCGATGCCTTGAAGCCCGCAACTTAAACTCCGTTATCGCCGCCCAAACGTTCCTAACATGGCAGCGAACGCCGTCATGCTGCTCGGCCAGAGAATCGCTCCGTCGCTGGCATGAACCCCCGCCGCAATGCAGCAGGCAAGAGGAAGAAAAAAAGTCAGGCCCACGAGACTGGCGACTAACGGGTGAAGCCTGTGGCTGCTTACCACGAATTTATTCGTTGGCTGCATTGGCATTGCCCTCATTTCGCCTTACCTTTTGTGAGATGCCGTCTACAAACGGTAGGTAATCGTCCTTGGACTCTGTTTTAGCGCGGTGATGCAAAGAAGCAAAATCTCTCAGCAAAAGAAGAAAAATGTACAGTAGAACTGCCGGAACTGCGCCGACCGAAGCAATAAATTCGTAGTCTGCAAAATACTTCTTATCGACCGTTACAATCATCATCCCGGCGGCTCAACGTTGCATCCCAGATACCACCTTCGTGATCCCTAAGAGCCTCAAGTTTGAATCGCGCGGGCCGTTAGAATCGTAAGAGAGAGGCCGTACACGTTCATGACGCACCAGAAGATTCGCAAAGCTGTCTTCCCTGCTGCAGGGTTGGGGACACGTTTCCTTCCCGCCACCAAGGCCACTCCCAAGGAGATGCTCTGCCTCGTCGACAAGCCGCTGATCCAGTACGGCGTTGAAGAAGCCGTCGCTGCCGGCTGCACAGAGATCATCATCGTCAGCTCACGCGGCAAGAGCACCATGGAAGATCACTTCGACCGCTCCCCCGAGCTCGAAGCGTCGCTCGCCGCAAAGAACAAGACCGCGCTGCTTGAGGTCGCCCGCTCCGTCTCCCGGCTCGCCAAGATCACCTTTACCCGTCAGCCGGAGCCGCTGGGCCTTGGTCACGCCGTCCTCATGGCCAAGGAGATCGTCGGCAACGAGCCCTTCGCCGTGCTGCTCCCTGACGACATCGTCGACGCCGACGTCCCCTGCATGAAGCAGATGGTTGAAGCCTTCCACGAGACCCAGTCCACCATCCTCGGCTCCGAGGTCGTCGAAGGCGCAGCCATCTCCGCCTATGGCTGCCTGGACTGCACGTCAGATCCAAAGAACCCGCGCCTGCTCGCCGTTAAGAACATGGTAGAAAAGCCGAAGCCTGAAGAAGCTCCCAGCCAGAACGCCATCATCGGCCGCTACATTCTCACTCCGCGCATCTTTGAGATGATCGAAGGCATTAAGCCCGGTGCCGGCGGCGAGCTGCAGCTTACCGACGCCATCAAAGCCCTGCTCCAGCATGAGAAGGTCTACGGCTTCTCCTACGCAGGCAAGCGCCACGACGCCGGCGACAAGCAGGGCTTCCTGCGCGCCACCGTGGAGCTCGGCCTCAAGCACCCCATGCTCGGCGCAGACCTTCGCGCCTGGCTCAAGACCCTCCCCCTCTGAGACAGCTTGCGCCAAGCAGCGCTCGGTCACACGCTTCGCTCCTCATCCACAATGCTGCCGGGACGGAAGGAAGCGCTCAGTCCGGCATCTCCTCAATCGATCGCGGCTCGACCATCTTCCGCCCTTCGGCAATATGGCGAGCCTCGGTCGAAGCCTTATACGCCTTGAACCGCGCCCGCATCACGTTGCCCAGCGGACGATGCGCCGCCAGCCCGTGCCACGGGTTGAACGTCAGGTGCTCATCCACCCACACCCGCCGTGCATCCGAGTACACCGCCTGCGGCGCCACCGTGACCTGCGCCACCGTGACATAAGGACTCAGCTCTTCATCCCACTTCGCGTCTGCTTTCTCCACAGGCATCTTCTCAATGTCCGTACAAAGCTGCGCGCGCAGCTCCCACACCGCCGTCTCTGTCTGGAAGAACTCCACGATTGCGTCCTTCAGCGCATTCCAATTGCTCGCATGGGGCAGATGTTCTCCGCACAACTTAACCAGGTTCGCCGAGACTGGCGTCAGTTCAATCTTGCCGAAGTAGTTGCCATACCGTAGCGGCACCACGGTTGAGAACGTCTCGCCCAGCGGATGCGTGGGCCTGTGCCCAAAGCCCTTCAACGCCGCGCTCTCGCCGCCCACCGCCTCCAGAGCCGTCTCCGCCACCTGCGCCACGGAGGACACCGTCTGTTTCAGCGCCTCGGAATCGTTCACATGCTCGTCCAGCGTCTTCAGCCCCTTCAGAAACGTCTTCGCATCCGGCGCGTTGAAGGCCTTATCGTTCACCATCACCAGGTCCTGCGTCACCTCTCCCGCATGGTTCGGCAGCATCTCCCCCGGCACGCCGATGATCTTCATCGCCAACCCGCGCGGCGTGGAGATATGGTCGGACAGGATATCCCCAGGGTTGGTTGAGAACCGCATCACCGCGCTGTAACTGCCCGGCGTCGCAAACAGCCCCTGCCGCAGCTCCTCCGGCAGTCCGTCGATCACCGTCACCTGCGCCTTCAGCAGTCCATGGCTCTTGGCATGGACTGCCCGCGTCATATGCCGTTGCCGCTCGCCAATCTTCGTCTGGATATCCCGCATCGTCGCGGCAATCTCGTCGAACGTCTGCTCCTCGCCCGGCTGAATCACCTCAATCGCATCCGAATACGGCACAAACTGGCTCATTCCGCTCTCCTGTCGTCTCGTCTGTCAGATGCGCCTACTCGCCCTTGTGCGCGAAGCTGCTGCCTGGCAGAAACGCCGGTCGCTGCGCATCGTCCGCCACCGTCTCCGTCAGCTTGTAGAAGAACCGGTCGAACTTCGCCGCCGCAGCGAAGTCCATCGGCTGCGTCAGGTCATCCTGCGGCCGGTGATAGCGCACCTGGTACCACTCGCGATAGCGCTTCTCCGCATCCGTTCCCGGATCATAGCCGAAGATAAAGCTGATTGCCGGCACCCCGATCCGCAGAAATGGGTAATTATCCGCCCGGCGCAGCAGTCCCCGTTCCGGCTCAAGGTCGGGCCGTATCTCGATCCCCATCCCAGCCCCAACCCTTCGCGCCACCGCGCCCAGCGTCGTATCATCCACCGCCGAGGCGGTCAAAATCCGCAGCGGAAACAGCGGCCGCAGTTGATCCAGGTTAATGTCCGCCGCCATCGCTTGCTTGGGCACCGTCGGATGATCCACAAACCAGTTCGACCCCAGCAATCCCTTCTCCTCGCCCGTAAACACGCAGAACAGCACAGACCGCTTCAGTGCTCCGTCTTTCGACTTCAAGGCCTGCGCCTTCACGTCATCCGCAAACTGGATCAGCAGCGCGACATACGCCGCATCGTCCAGCGCCCCG
>CAXTRZ010000277.1:0-2148 GCA_964246715.1 uncultured Acidobacteriaceae bacterium
CGGTTTCGTGACAGGAATGTTCCATTCGCTGCGAGGATTAGCCGGGAGATAGTAACTGCGGCGTGATGGTGCTATATGTGTTATCGCAACAAATCGGCCAGAACATCAAAAGAGCAAATTGCTGTACCTCTCGTATCATCGCAGTGAGCTATGTTCGACGTTACCGGCCATGATATTTCGCTTCTTTCCGATGAAGACCTAAGAGCTCTGGTGGGACGTCTTTGTGAGGCGGAACTGTCTCGCCTCGGGCTGTCTCCGTTATGCGCGACTTGGGGCGGCAATAAGAATGCTGCCGATGGCGGTATAGACGTGCGGGTCACGCTCGGTGGGTCAGTCCTCCTCGGTACACCATTTCAGCGTCAGAATGCCGGATACCAAGTCAAAGCGGAAGACATGACTCGCGGAGAGATTCTCGCGGAGATGAAACCGAAGGGGACAGTCAGACCATCAATTTTGGAACTGGCGGCCTTGGGTGGCAGCTATATCATTGTCAGTTCCAAAGGGTCGGTCTCTGACTCAGCACTTTCGGCCCGCAGACGCGCGATGCAGGATGCGGTCGAAGCTACTGCTGACTCCGACAATTTGCACTTGGACTTTTACGACCGGGACCGCCTCGCGAGTTGGGTGCGAGATCACGCAAGCATCGTCACTTGGGTCCGTGAACGCATCGGCAGGCCCCTTTCAGGGTGGCGGCCTTACGACGACTGGGCAGCTTCGCACGAGGGTCTAGCCGGCACGTACCTGACCGACGATTCACTTCGCATCCAAGGGCCATCCTCTAATGGCGAAGGAGGATTGATCGTCCAAGGAATGGAATGTCTTCGAAAGACGCTTGCAACAGAACGAGGTGTAGTTCGCCTCGTCGGCCTGTCCGGCGTGGGCAAGACGCGCCTCGTGCAAGCGCTCTTCGATGATCGGATCGGACAGTTCGCTTTGGCTCCGGACCTCGCCATCTATACGAACCTCTCAGACGATCCGAGTCCGCAGCCCATTGCCGTAGCTACCGAACTTGTAGTCCGGCGGCGTCCTCAGGTCTTGATCGTCGACAACTGTACGCCAGACCTTCATCGCAGGCTCGCTGAAGTCTGCACTCGGTCCGGAAGCCGCATTAGTTTGCTCACCGTTGAATATGACGTGCGCGAAGACCAGCCAGAGGGCACGGATGTCTTTGAGCTTCAACCCGCCTCGAACGATCTAATTGAAAAACTCCTCCAGCGCCGGATAACCGGACTGTCTCAGGTGAACGCCAGATCGATTGCCACATTTGCGGGAGGTAACGCGCGAGTCGCTCTCGCCTTGGCTCACACGGTAGATAGCCATGAGTCAGTAGCGTCCTTGAGGGATACAGAATTGTTCGAGAGGCTGTTTCGCCAGCGAAACGTATCCAGCAGTTCCCTTCTGTCTTCCGCTCAGGCGTGTTCCCTTGCGTACTCCTTCCAGGGAGAAGAGATTGGCACAGGAGCCGAGGCGGAACTCTCAAAGCTGGCCGCAGTGGTGGGAAAGGACGCCCGTACTCTCTATGCTGACATCGCGGAGCTAAAGCGACGAGACCTCGTGCAGCAGCGAGGGGTGTGGAGGGCGTTGCTCCCCCATGCGATTGCCAATCGCCTTACACCCATTGCTTTGGAAAACATCTCTCCTCAGGATTTCGATCAGTTGGTTGGCAGTGCCTCTGCGCGTCTACTTAAATCCATCTCGCGCCGGTTGGGATACCTGCACACTTCACCGGCAGCTCAAAGCATCGTCAAGCGTTGGCTTGCGAACGACGGGCTACTCGGACGTGTCGAAGAACTCAATGAGACAGGACGGGCAATGTTGAGCAACGTCGCACCTGTTGACCCAACGGGTGCCATCGATGCGATTGAACGCGCGATGCTGAAGACTCGCCAAACAGGAAAGATCATCCAGGGTGAGGATTTCCGCACGCTGCTATTGTCTCTGGCGTTTGACGCTCAACTCTTTGATCGCTGCGCCGCGCTCATCGTCGATCTCATAGAGTTTGAGGAGCCCGGACCTTATGCAAACCAAGTGAGAAACAGTTTTCCTTCACTCTTTCACCTGCTTCTTTCCGGAACGCATGCCATCATTGAGCAACGCTGCCGGGTCGTGGATGGCCTGTTGAAGTCGACCAGTGAGGTGAGGCGGGAG
>CAXTRZ010000277.1:2158-3889 GCA_964246715.1 uncultured Acidobacteriaceae bacterium
TATTGAAATCTCTGGAGGCGATGCTGCAGACATCACATTTCTCGTCATTCCATCATTTCGAGTTCGGTGGACGCTCACGGGACTACGGGTGGCACCCGGACAGTCGGCAGGATGTGGTGCATTGGTTTCAGATGGTGCTCGCGCTCTGCACATCCCACGACACACGCAACGACATGAATTCCTCCCGTATCCGAGCGATTTTGGGAACGCACCTCCGTAGCCTATGGGAGGCCGAACTGCAGGATGAGGTAGAAGCAATTTGCCGCGAATTCCAGAAGAGGCGATTTTGGCCAGAAGGTTGGACCGGTATCCGCGCCATCCGGCGTTCGCACGAGGAACCCCTACCTACGGAGGAAGATGCCAAACTGGCGAGTATTGAAGCGACGCTATCGCCACAAACTCTCGTACAACAGGTACGGGTAAGGGTGCTGCGCAACGTGCGAGAAGCGTATGACGACATTGGTTACCGCGATTACGAAGCACAGCACCAGCGGCACCAGCAACAGCTGATCGAACTCGGAAGGACATTGATCGCCGAAGCCGATGTTCTTGATGGGCTGATGGACGAGTTGACTGTCTGCAATACCGGCATAACCTTGGGACCGTTGGCCAAGGGGTTTGTCGATTCGAGTGCTAACCGCGGGCCCCTGTGGAACAAACTCGTTGCTTCGTTTCGTTCAACGGATCCAGCACAGCGTTCCCCTGAATTGCTTGCTTGTTTTATCTACAGTCTCCAGTCGGCAGATGCCGAGCACGCGGAAGAACTTCTGAGAGAGTGCCTGAACGACCCCCTACTCGCGGAGTGGTTCCCCTACTTCCAGAAGAGGGTCGTGATCTCCGTGGCCGGTTTGCAGCGCCTCAAGGAGTCTTTGGCGCAGAAAAGAGCTCCTGCGGAGCGATACAGAGGGATTAGTTGGATGAATGCGCTCGATGATTCTGCAACGCTTGAACTAATTCCACTCATTTTGCAGCTGGACGAGGGCTTCGATGTCGCTCTCGATACGATCCACATGCGGATTGTGCAGCAACGTCAAAAAGAGCAAGCACCTCCCTCTGAGCTCATCGCGGCGGGACGGATACTCATTGAGACCTGTGAATTCGATCGGCGGCTCAATCGCAAGGCCCATGCGTTGGAGGAAGTGATCAGGACGTGCTTGAGTTCTACAGATGCGATCCCAGTGGTCGAGATGCTTCTTGCTCGTTTACAAGAGGCTCATGCAAATTACAGTCTCGGCTTTAGCGAGGAGAATCGCATACTTGGTGCCCTCTTCGCAGCGCAGCCAACCGTCGTGCTAAACAAGCTTTTTGCTTCGGGAAGACAGGATGAACGGACTGGACGCAGTGGTTTCTTCGATCACGATGACCTTTTAGGATCGCCGCTCGACTCCGTTCCGGAAACGGTTTTGCTTGCATGGTGCGACGAAGACAGCATTGTGCGATACCCCCTGATTTCGGCAAGGATGCATCCTTTTTACAAAGTCTCTAACTCCGACAAGCCACAGTGGAAGCCGTCCGCAGTGGCGCTGCTAGAGCGCGCGCCAAACAAGATCGAAGTGTTGAAGCATTACATCAGTCATTTCGCGCCTATGAGTTGGTCAGGGTCGAGGTCGGCGATTTGGGAAGCAAATGCTCAGCTCCTCGATCACTTTGAGAACCATTCCGATGTCGATCTTGCCGAGTTTGCGAGACTACAGCGGGACGAGTTGAGACATCTGCTCGACGGTTTGAAGC
>CAXTRZ010000278.1:0-3889 GCA_964246715.1 uncultured Acidobacteriaceae bacterium
GGGTACGTTCTATCGAATCCCACGGTTCAAGCGAGCGCAGTCCCTGCAAGCATTGCTCATTTCAAGCTGCTTACGCCCACGGATGGATGGGTCTTTACTGGGAGTCGTCTTCTGATTACGACAGACGCAGGCGAGCACTGGAAGGACATTACGCCTGTAAGTGAAGGAAGAGGCGCTATCCACCAAGTAGCCTTCACTTCGATTGATAACGCATGGATTCTCTATATCGGTTCAGTCGACGATGAGGATCCGGCCGCGTCAAAGAAGAGGGATTGGCAGTTTAGAGTTGCGCACACATTCGATCGAGGCGCTACATGGGCTGAAACGAAGATTGTAACCTCTTCATCCGGCCCTCCACTTGGCGGAGAAGCGAATATCACCTTCTACGGCTCTCTACATGGATGGCTATCCTACAGCCTCACTGCGGGAGCGGCATTCAGCGCTGGGACTCTGCTTACCACCTCGGATGGTGGGCGAACATGGACCGACGTCGGGAGCGGGCCAGGATTCTACGGCGATCTCATCGCAACGTCTGAAAAGGATATTTGGGCCGTGGGCGGAAGCGGTGGGGCTGACGAACTATCGGTGAGCCACAATGGTGGAAGGAGGTTCAATGAGGTTCATATGACCGCACCACACAGCATTGCTCACTTTGATGATGTGGAATATGGAACGCCCATCTTTGAAAGTTCATTAAAGGGGTTCATCATTGTTGCTTTTTCCAACTTCAAAACGAGCCGGTCTAACCAGGTACTCTACAGAACGAATAATGGTGGTCTCATATGGCATCCTTCTCACGTCATATTAGACGTTCCTCAAAGGGGCATAATCGACTCAGCAGTAGTTGACTCGAATTGGATCGTTCCGTCGCGAAATGGTTCGGCCTCGCTCCTCAGACGTTTTCGTTTTGAAGAGAACGGTGAAGTTTATACAACCGAACCACTCGTCCATTGCAGCCTGAGCTTTGTATCTGTCGATGTTGGCTGGAAGGCCTGTGCGTCGGGACTAGCATCAACGATGGATGGTGGAGCAACCTGGAAAAACGTGACGCCGATGCTCAGCAATGGGTCACTGACCCAAGAACCGGCAGCAGATCACGTCCTTCCTTCATCTTCGACTACAAAATATAAAGACGGCTCAACAAAGATACTGAAAGCAGATTTGCCTTCAACTCAGCCGTAGACGCTCCTTCATCCATAGGGGGATCAGCCTCTACTCATCGTCATGCGCTGCATTGTTCCGTGTGCATTGAACCGTCGTCCGCCCTTGCCCCAGCTTACCTAAGCGCAACGACTTCCATTCCAGTACCCCCCACCCACACTTTTCTCTTCTAAAAACCCTGAAACCTCAGTAAATTCGCGTGTCAAGCCCCGGCACCTTCTCAAATCGGAAAAATCGCCAGTAAAGACGCACCCTTCGTCGAAAGAAAGTTGGCGTAACTACTCCCTCCACCTTGGTAAAATCGGAGTAGACCTAAAACATAAGGCCAACTCCGCCGCGCAGTCCGACGCCTGCGTGAGTGCCGCTGTTTGCGGAGGTCCAAAGCTAAGATAATTGTTTTGAATATTTTGCACACATGAGGGAGAGGGGTGTACCTCCAGCTTTCGTCACGCTTTACGGAGGAGGACGATGAGCGTGATGGCCAGGACGGCGGCAAGTGGCTTCAATCGGCGGTTGTACTCGGGACCTTTGGTCACAGGGCGGCTCTCCTGATATACGCTTAGCGCGATGAAGTTGAATCGTGTGATCTGGCGGTGGAGGTGGACTGCATCGGCCGTCGTGGCATGGGCGTTGGCTTGTCTGACGACGGGGTGGAGTGGCGCGCAGGAAGCGCGAGGGGCGAGCGAGCAGTCCAGACTGTACACGTTCAATCATCCTGCGATGGCGACTACCTTCACGCTCTACCTGTATGCAGACGATGCGGAGCAAGCCGCCATCGTCAGTCAAGAGGTCTTTGACGAGGTCGACCGGGTGGAACAGTTGCTCTCGAACTACCGGGAGACGAGCGAGCTCTCGCGCATCAACCGCGAGGCAGCCGCTGGGCCGGTCACCACAGACCCGGAGATGATGGATTTCCTTATGCAAGCCGAGCATTGGAGCCGGGTAAGTGACGGAGCATTTGACATGACCGTCGGTCGCTTGATGAAGGCCTGGGGATTCTATCGGCATCAAGGAAAGGTGCCTCCAGCGCAAGAGTTGCAGCAGATGAGGGCGCAAACCGGGTGGCAGAAGGTCGAGCTCGACCCGGCGGCTCGGACAGTGCGATTCACCGCCTTCGGAGTGGAGCTTGATCCGGGCGGCATTGGCAAGGGATTTGCCGTGGATGCGGCGGTCCGCGTTCTGCGCGAGGACGGTATTCGTGCAGCATTTCTCTCGGCTGGAAGCAGCACGTTATATGGTCTAGGCGAGCCGCCAGGACAGCCGGGTTGGCGCGTGGTGGTCCGTGGACCGTTGCCCTCGAAGCGTACGTTGTCGGTGGTTATGCTGCGGAATGAGTCCCTTTCAAGCGCGGACTGCAGTCAGAAGAACTTCATCGTGGATGGGCATCTGTACTGCCACATCATGGATACACGCACGATGCATCCGGTAGAGGGAAAGATTCAGGTGAGCGTGGTGCATCCCTCAGCCACGGCAAGTGATGCACTCTCGAATGTATTGTTTGTGCTAACGCCAGGGCAGAGTTTGCGGACGCTTGCGGCGTCTGCACCGGAGGCTCGTGCGCTGCTTGTCTCCGGCAAGCCGGGACGTGCCACGTGCGCCTCGTTCCGCTGGGGCGTAGCGCTGGGTGATGCGTCCTGTGCCGCTTCGTCCAGGCGCGGGAGCAAAGCGCAAACAGGCGTGCGGGTGCAGTAAGCTTCCTGAGAGGGTTCGTATGACTATCAATCGTCGTGAGTTTCTGCAGGCCGCCTCCGCCTCTGCTGCTTTAGCTTCACACGGCTTTGCCCGTGCCGCTGCGCCGGCCGTCAAGCCGGTTCGACTAGGAGTGATTGGGGCGGGGAGCCGGGGCCAGGAGAATCTACGGCACTTTCTGCATGTGCCGGGGGTTTCGATCACGGCGATCTGTGACATCTATCCACCGCGGTATGCGCAGGTCAACCGTCTTGCTGGGGCGGAGATCCCAGCGACGACGAGCTACAAGGAGCTGCTGGCACGCAATGATATCGATGCAGTGTTGGTGGCTTCGCCGGTAAGCCTTCATGCAGAGCATGTAATCGCGGCGGCACGGAGCGGGCGCTCTATCTTTGGCGAGAAGGCGCTGGGATTCACGGTGGAGGACAACCAGAAGATTGTGGACGAGGTGGTGAAGGCCAAGGTGCTGTTTCAAATTGGCCATGAGTATCGGTATGCGGCATGGGTAAAGGAATCTATTCGTCGCGTGAGGGCGGGCGATATCGGCAGGCCGACGCACATCTATGCATACTGGAATCGGAACGGCGATTGGCGGCGGAGCGTGCCCTCGCCTGATCCTGAAGGTAAGCTCGAGCGGCTGATCAACTGGCGTTTGTATCGAGAGACATCAGGCGGCCTTGGTACAGAGCTTGGGTCGCATCATATCGACCTTGCGAACTGGGTCTTTGGCGAACAGCCGGAGAGCGTATTGGGGACGAACAGCGTATGCGTGTATCACGATGGGCGCACGGTAGGGGACAACGTGCAAATGGTCTTCAATTACTCGCAGGGGCGCAGGCTGATGTTTTCGTCGATTACGGACAACGCGAAGAATGGTAATGAGCTGTGGATCTATGGCACGGAGGGCAGCGTGCAGATCACAATTGAGGATGCGACATTCTTTTACGAGAAGAAGCTATCGAACCAGCCTACGGCAGATAAGCCGGTGAGCAAGACGATCGTAGAACGAGGCGTGGTGACGGGCGCATCGTATTCGACT
>CAXTRZ010000279.1:0-2912 GCA_964246715.1 uncultured Acidobacteriaceae bacterium
CTGAGCCATCCTCCACCAGCCCCCCCGGTCGGCCCGGCGCCGAAGGCAGCACCGCATCTCCCTAAAACCCCATCGAGTGGGAGAGCAGCGCACCGCCAGCCGAATACTCCAGCAGCGCTCCCGGAGCGCTCTGGTTCGTCTGGTTTTACGCATTCACCCATACCCGATTGAGCCCGTCGATCGCAACCTCCTGCGGCTCCAAAGGGGATGCTACCCCAACCGGCGTCAGGTTGCTGCCTCCCGAGGCATTCAGCCGCCCCACTGTTCCCTGGCTGCTCCCGTCCGTCGCATACCAAACATACCCGGAGCTATCCAGAGCCACACCCGCCGCATTCCCCGTGACTCCAACGCCGGTCACAATCCCTTGAGACTTCGAGTAATGCGCCAGGGATCCATTCGCTCCGCTCCCTAGCCTGTACTCGGCACTCCAGTTCCCGGCGGAGTTCAGTGCTATGTCACCCCCTCCCGCCTGCGTGGCATAGGGGCTTCCGCTCGCGTCCACTCCAGCAGCCGTCAAGTGTGATATCGTCGCCCCATTGTTCGCGACCCAAAGCGTACTATCCGTATCGATCGCGATCCCCACCGGAATTTGCAAAGACGACGGCGCGAACGTGCTGGTCAAACTTCCGTTCGACGCGAACTTAAAGATCTTGTTAGCGTAAACATCGGTCACATACACATTGTTGCTCGCGTCGATCGCTACCCCTGTCGGTGCCGTCATCGCGCTGGATCCATAGCCCGTAGCTCCGGATTGGAACACACCCGCCGGCGTAATCTCCGTGAGGCTGTGCGTCGTCCCCGCGTTATACGCCACATCGCCCGTCGCAATCCAGGCATTGCCCAGCGAATCGATCGCCATGCCCTGCGTCCCGTAGCTACCACCAATTCCACCGCCCGTGTACTGAATCCCCAGTGCAAAGTCCGTCGGAGCCGTGCCGAGCGTCGGCTGGAAGGGCGCATTCGCCGTGGAGAGGTTGAACAGCGTGGTCGCATTCAAGCCAGGATTCAAGGCAATATTCAACGCCGCTTGAAAGGTATCCACTGGTGCCACTCCGCCCGCCGGAGTCGTGGCGGCAAACAGCATCCCGCACGCGGCTGTAGAAGCAGTGGACCCCGTCGAGTTCACGCAACTCGCCAGCACGTTCGCCAGCGTGTTGATCTCCGCCTGAGGCAGCACCATCCCCGGAACCTCGTTCGCCGCCCTCGCGAAACCGCTCACATTGTTGACCAGGTTAACCGCTGGGCTAAACCCATTCGCCAGCCCCTGCAGGTTGGATGCTGAGGTCCCAATCCCCGTCCCGCTCGCGCTTACACTCGCAAACGGCGCCAGCACATACGCGGCCGCGACGGTCGTCTCTTCGGTGATGTTGATGTACGTCGCCGGCGTCAGAAGATTGCAGGGTCCCAAAACCGCCGCTAAGGCAAGCGCGGGATTGTTGCCGGACCCGGAGTCGCCGCCGGTCGCCAGCAGATACACCATGCCGCTGTTCGCCGGACAGGTGTAGGAAGGCAACTGAAATCCGCCGCCCCCATTCGTCGTCGTCGACGTAATCACGCTCGGCGCAAGACCATAGCCGGTCGTGTTTGGAGCAAGCAGCGTGCCCGTCGCACCCCCAACAGGCGGCTGGCCTCCATGGAGAGCTCCCGAAAGCATAACGCTCATAGTCGGCTCCGAGATACCGGCGGCAGTAGGTTGGATGCCGCACCCAGTCAGCCCAATAGCAGTGACTAATAGCAGGAAAGCAGAAGAGAACAGTCTTTTCACGTCGCGGACCCTTTGCAAAACTCGAATTTGAAGGCAGAGGATAGAACCCACTCATCCTATCCCATTAAGCTGGAAATCAGCTCGACATCCTCGCAGCATTTCATCCTCCACCATTGCACACTTCTTGGTGCAATCCACCACAACGCAACTTTTCACGGTCAGCAACTCGAATCCCCAGTAAAGACGCACCCTCCACCATGGCAGGTGGTTGCATCGTGCCACAATACCCGTCCCTCTCTCCACCTTCTGGATGCAAGGCACCACAACCTGCAAAACGTGGTGAAGGCGAGACCGAAGCCTCGCCTTCCCCCGCTAACTCATTGATTCTTTTACTCCGTCCAGCGCTTGAACACCAGCGACCCATTCGTCCCGCCAAACCCGAACGAGTTGGACAAAGCATGGTCGATCTTCGCCTTCTTTGGCTCATTCGGAACGTAGTTCAGCCTGCATTGTGGGTCCAGTTCCACCAGATTCATCGTCGGCGGAGCCATCTGGTGCAGCATGGCCATCAGCGTGATCCCCGCCTCCAACCCACCCGCTCCCCCTAACAAATGCCCTGTCATAGACTTAGTGGAGCTCACCAGAAGCTCATGGTCGAGCGCCCGCTCCCCAAACACATTCTCGATCGCCTTCGACTCCAGCGCATCCCCCAATGGCGTGGACGTCGCATGAGCATTCACATAATCAATCTGGTCCGGCGAGATACCAGCCACCTTCAGCGCCGCATGCATCGCCCGGTAACACCCCTCGCCTTCCGGCGCCATACCCGTCATATGGAATGCATCCGCCGACATCCCATATCCAATCACCTCGCCCAGAATCTTCGCGCCGCGCGCCTTCGCAAACTCCAACTCCTCTAAAATCAATATCCCGGCACCTTCGCCCACCACAAACCCATCACGATCCTTATCCCACGGCCGGCACGCATGCTCCGGATCATCATTGCGCGTGGAGAGCGCCTTCATCGCCGCGAATCCACCCACGCCCATCGGCGTAATCGCCGCCTCCGTCCCGCCCGCGATCATCGCATCCGCGTCACCCCGTTGAATAATCCGGAACGCATCCCCGATCGAATGAGCGCTTGACGTACACGCAGTCGCCGTCGCCTCATTCGGCCCGCGTGCGTTGTAGCGAATCGAAACATGAC
>CAXTRZ010000279.1:2922-3814 GCA_964246715.1 uncultured Acidobacteriaceae bacterium
GGATCCAGGAATAAAAAATGGCGAAATCTTCCTCGGCCCCCCCGCTAGCATCGCGGAGTGCTCCCGCTCGATCACGTCGAACCCGCCGATCCCCGACCCGATGTGCACCCCGAATCGGTCGCGGTTGGACTCGTCGATCACCAGCCCCGAGTGCTTCATCGCCTCGTCCGCCGCCGCAATCGCAAAATGAATGAACCGCCCCATCTTGCGCGATTCCTTCTTGTCTATAAAAAGCAGAGGATCGAACTCCTTCACCTCCGCCGCAAACCGGACCGAGTGGCCCGTGAGATCGAACGCCTTGATCTCCGCCATCCCGCTCCTGCCCGCCAGCAGACCCTCCCACACCTCGGGAGCGGTCTTGCCCACACCGCAGATCAGACCAATGCCGGTGACGACAACCCTGCGCTCGAAAGACTCTGGCATCAGTACTTACTTGCCTTTCTGGTTCTTTTCAATGTAGTCAACGGCGTCTTTGACAGTCTTGATCTTCTCCGCGTCCTCATCCGGAATCTGAATATCGAAGGCCTCTTCAAACTGCATCACCAGCTCCACCACGTCCAGCGAATCCGCGCCCAGATCTTCCTGGAAGCTCGCTCCCGGCGTCACCTCTGCCTCATCCACCTGAAGCTGTTCGACAATGATCTGCTTGACCTTCTCATCTACTGCTGCCATGTTGCGTCTCCTGTGTACGTCACAATCTTCTCTTCGGATTTGCCCTCATCGCTTTCGCAAGCATAAAGAGCACCTTTGCGAGTGTAAAGCAATCCGCCAGTCCGCGCAGACCTCAAGCAGACAATCCAACCTGCCAAACCCTGCCGCTTTCATTCCTCTTCAACGCTCCCCGCGCCAAGACACCCATCTTCTGCGTCCAACCCAAACGATGCTCCTGAAC
>CAXTRZ010000280.1:0-3802 GCA_964246715.1 uncultured Acidobacteriaceae bacterium
CCCCCATACTCCTCCAAAAACTCCGCCCGCCCTTCAAACGGCATCCGTCCCAGCGCCTGGAAACCCTCCGTCGGGAGCGAAGCAAAGAACATCCGTGTACGGTCCTTCAGAACCGCGCACGCACTTTCAATCGCACTCGACGACGCCTGCTTTGCCCGCAGCATCATCTCGACATCGCGCACCAGCTCATCCACCCGCGTATGGCTCAGCCCAATCCCAAAGTAGTTGCTTGCAATCTCCTCCAGCTCATGCGCTTCATCAAACACCACCGCCGCCGCGTCCGGCAGAATTCCCGCATCCGGAGCCCCAGCCGCCTGCTGCTTGATGTTCAAGTCCGCAAAGAACAGGTGGTGGTTCACAATGATCAGATCGCTCTCCAGCGCCTTCCTTCGCATCTGCGTGATGAAGCACTGCTCCCAGTCCGGACACGTCGTCCCCAGGCAAGCCTCCGTCCTTGCATCCAGCTTGTTCCACAGCGCGCTCGTCTCCGGCAGATGATTCAGCTCGCTCCGGTCCCCCGTCGGCGTCGTCTTCTCCCACGTCGCAATGTGGTGGAACTGCTCAATCTCTTCCAACCCGCTCAGCAGCGGTGAATCCAGCAGCGCATACAGCTTGTGCTTGCACAGATAGTTCGCCCGCCCCTTCATGTAGCACACCTTCAGCGGCCCCAGCACCGACTCCAAAAACGGCACATCCTTGAAGTAAAGCTGCTCTTGCAGGTTCTTCGTCCCCGTGGACACAATCACCCGCTGCTGCCTCTCCCGCGCGAACCGCAGCGCCGGCAGCAGATACGCCAGCGTCTTCCCCGTCCCTGTCCCCGCCTCGACAATCAGGTGGCGCTTATCGTTCAGCGCCGCCTCCACCGCCTTGGCCATCTCGTACTGCCCCGGCCTGTACTCATACGCCAGCGTTGACTTCGCCAGCACCCCGCCCGGCAAGAAGAAATCCCGCAGCCCCGGCAGCTTCCCGCCAGGCAGCTTCGTCGTGGCTTGTTCCGGAATGGCAGTAGCCGAGGACACCTGCCGTCATCATAGTCGCGACACCGCCCGGAGGCGAACAAAAGTCGTAACCCGCGCCACCAACCCGACACTCCCATCTGCCGTCTTGAGGCATACTCGTAACAGATTCCATGCAGCGTCTCCTCCCCAGAACGCTCTTCGCCCAGCTCGTCCTCGGCACGGTCTTCGTGCAGACACTCCTGCTCGGCTTCTTCCTCACGTACATCGTCGTCTCGCAACGTCATGTCGCGCAGACCCGCACCCGCGACCGCATCGCCCAGCAGCTCGACCATCTCGGCGCCGCCTGCTCTCGCCAACTCAACAAGGGCGATATCGCCTCCCTCCATGACATCTTGGACCTCTCCCGCATTGCCCCCAGCATAGACACCGCTCGCCTCACCGACCTTTCCGGCAACACACTCGCCCTCAGCCAGAACAGCCCGGATCACAAAGTAGATCAAGGCCTGGACGCCTACGAGCAGGCCGTCCTCACCAGCGCCTCCACCCGCCAGCAGATCTTCTCCATCCGCAACGGCCAGCTTGAGGCCATCACTCCCATCCTGCGCGACGGCAAGCCCATCGCCCTGCTTTGGCTCGAGCCCAACCACGCCCTCTCGCTCACCGCCCTCGACACCATCGTCCGCATCGCCCTGACCTACGGCAGCTTCGCCCTGCTCGCCAACATTATCCCCATCTTCCTCATCGTGCGCACCATGGTCCGTCCGCTGCGCAAGCTCCGTGAAGCCACCCAAAGCGTCGTGCTCCATCCCTCACAAGACGCCGGTTTTCCGCTGCCCATCGCCGTCAACAATGAAGCCGGCGAGCTCACCGCCAGCTTCAACACCATGGTCCGCGAACTCGCCGTGCAGCGCAGCGGCCTCCTGGAAACCCTAGCCCTGCTTGATTCCATGCTCGGAAACGCTCCCATCGGCTTCGCCTTCCTCGATCCCGGCTTCCGCTTCGTCCGCCTCAACAACTTCCTCGCCGACCTGTTCCAAATCCCTGCCGGCGCATCTCTTGGCCGCCGCACCTCAGAACTCTTCCCCGGCCTTATGGCGCAGGAGATGGAAGCCCAACTCGCAGAAGTCTTCCGCACCGGCCAGGCCATCCGCAACATAGAGCTCGTCAGCGATGTCCTGCGCCCCAACTCTCCGCGCCAGACCTTCCTCGTGCACTTCTATCCAGTCCGCACACAGCAGAGCATCCGCTGGGTCGGCATCATCGTCGTCGAGATCACTGAGCGCCTCCAGGCCGAAGAAACCCTGCGTCGCACCGAGAAGCTCGCCGCCACCGGCCGCCTCGCCGCCAGCATCGCCCATGAGATTAACAACCCCCTCGAATCCGTCACCAACCTCCTCTACCTGCTGCGCACGCACCAGCCCATGGACACCATAGCCCTCACCTTCGTCGCCACCGCGCAGGAAGAGCTGGAGCGCGTCTCCGAGATTACCCAGCAGATGCTTCGCTTCCATCGCCAGTCCACCTCGCCCCAGCCCACCAACCTGGCCGACATCCTGGAATCCGTCCTCAAGCTTTACCAGTCCCGCATCCACGCCGCTAACATCGCCGTGGTCACCCGCTTCGGAGCGCAGCCCATCGTCTTCGGCTTCAACGGCGAGATCCGCCAAGTCTTCGCCAACCTCATCGGCAACGCCTTGGACGCCATGTCCGCAGACACACGGTCGCGCGGCGGTCGCCTCCTCCTCTCCGTACGCCGCGGCTGCGGCCGCACCACGGAAGACCTCTGGCGTCCCGGCATCCGCGTCTCCGTTACCGATACCGGCGCCGGCATGTCTTCAGAAACCCTCCGCCGCGTCTTCGAGGCCTTCTTCACCACCAAGCAGGCCACCGGTACCGGTCTCGGCCTCTGGGTCACGGAGGAGATCGTCCGCAAGCACGCCGGCACCATCCGCGTCCGCAGCCGTCAAGGCGTGGGAACCACCTTCACCGTCTTCTTTCCAGACCACGGCCTCGAACCCACCCACTCTGACCAGGACCTTACTCATACCACCCACGCGATACTCGAAACCCTATAGCGTTTCCCTGTAGGTGTAGCTGGTGCCACGACGCTTATGGGCATTTTCTCTCAAGGAAAACGATACCGCACGCCTGATTCAGGAACCCATCAGCAGGGAAAATACTCGAATCAATCCTCCCGCAACGCCACTCCCATCCAGCCCTTCTCAGACATCCTTCATATAATGAGAGGAGAACGTCTGCGCGCTCCTTTGCGTCGGGCACGGGAGAGTTTAAGCGATGGCAGCGAAGAAGACCACCAAGCGTTTAGGCAAAAAGCACCGCCAGGCCAGCACCCGGCCAAAAAAAGGCCGTGCCCCCAAGTCCACCCCCACCACCGGAGCCACCGGCAAGCTTGACCCGCGCAAGCGCAAAATTGTCGCAGCCAAGAAGACCAAGGAGGCCGAAAAGAAGTTCATCTCCCGCCGCTCTCCGGAGTTTGAAGCCAAGCGCACCATCACCGGCGACGACCCCGAAAAGCAGCTTGGTCGCAACTCCGCGAAGGTTCCGCAAGACCGTCCCGCACGCGAGCCCCGCCGCCCCAGCGCCCGCATCCTCGCCGGCCCCAGTGAAGACGCAGCGTGGCGCGAAGCCGAACTCGCCGCCCTCCAGCAGTCCGTCGTCACCGAGTCCGCCGCCTCGCTCGCTCTCCCACTCATCGCCGTCTGCGGACGTCCCAACGTCGGCAAGTCCACCCTCTTCAATCGACTCACCGGCTCCCGCCGCTCCATCGTCGGCGACGAGCCCGGCATCACTCGCGACCGCATCTATGGCGAAATCGAGTGGCC
>CAXTRZ010000281.1:0-3799 GCA_964246715.1 uncultured Acidobacteriaceae bacterium
CGCCACCACCTTCTGCAGCGGATACCCGATTACCCCGGTCAGCACCGTCGCCCCCACAATCCGCACCAGCACGCTCTGGAACGCCGCGCCCGACCGGAAGTACGTATGCGCCCAACGCCTCCAGAAGTACACAATCACCGCGAACATCGTGCCCGTATGCAGCATCACCAGCAGCAGCGTCATCGCCGGCGACGTGGGATCCAGCCCCATCAACTTCTCCGCAACAACAACGTGGGCAGAGCTGGACACCGGCAGAAGTTCGGCAAGCCCCTGCACAATCGCAAGGACGATCACTTTGAAAATAGGCATACGCCTATTCTACCAACTCGCCCTCCACCCTATCTCTCGGTCATGCTGAACGCAGCGAAGAACGCCAGCGGATCAGGTTGGAGCGGACCAGATCAAGACGCGGTGACCGTCAGAACCTCCGTAGTTGTCTTTGCTGTTGCCGTTGCTTCTTAGTTGTCATTCCGCAGCAAAGCGGAGGAATCTGCAGTCGCCCATGTCCTTGTCTATTCTTCCCGGACACCGCGATCATCTCCCGTATGATCGTCCGTCGCAGACACTTACTTGGCGCGGGTGAAGGAAAACGACTGACCATCCACAGTCACCTTTCCGGCATCCGGAGAATCGAAGTGCACCTCAGCCTCCGTATCCGTGGCGAAGAAGGTGTCGGGCTTCGAGGGAAACAGCGGACTGGAGCCGTGGTACGGAAGCGTCGCCCGCAGGCGCCCGGACTCGAGCACAATCTCAATCGGACCCAGGGTCTGTACCGTGAAACGCCCCGTGTAGGCCGTCAGCGCGGACGGCGCCAGCGCCATGGCAGTGCGCTCAGTCGTCTTCCACGTAGACCAGTGGTACACATGCGAAATGCTGCGCAGAAGATCAGGATAGAGCGGCCCGCCGCTGTCGCTGCTCGTCATGATCACCGCCCCATCGCCGTTCTCGTACCCCACATAGAACGTCCTGTACCCGGCATTGCCTCCGCTGTGCGAGAAGGAGGACTGCCCATCCTGCTTGGCGACACCAACCCCCAGCCCGTAGCCATATTTCACCGCCGTCAGCATCACACGGGTCATCTCGGGGGAGAGGACATGATTCGCCTGACCCTTAAGCGACCGCTGCATCTCGATGATCCACAGCGCCAGGTCGGAAGGCGTGGTCCACAGCCCCGCCGCAGCCATCTCCGGATACGTATGCGGACCGCCGGCGATCGCCTTACCGTCCTCGTCGGCTGGCAGCGCCGCCTCTTTCAGCCAGGCGCGTGGAAGCGGCTGCTCATAGGTGCTGTGGCGCATACCGACAGGACCAAGCACCAGGGCCTGCATGATCTGCGAAAACGGCTCTCCCGTAGCGTCGATCATCATCTGCTGCGCAATCGTGAACCCGCCGCCGGAGTAGCTGAACGCCTGCCCTGGAAGTGCGGTCACCCGGATCGCCTCCGTGTTCGCGGGCTTGGTGCCGTCGAGCACCTGCTGCAGCGTCGGAACAGGCGCGGTTGTAGCATAGCCGGGAAACCCATGAACGCTCGTGCCGGCGGTATGGGAAAGCAACTCTCGCAGCGTGACAGGCTGCTTCGCCGTGAACTCGTTCTGCGGAAGCGTCCAGCTCTTCAGCTCCGTTTGAACCGGAGCGTCGAGCGAAAGCTTGCCCGCCTGCACCAGATGCAGCGCGGCCATCGCCGCCAGCGACTTGCTGATGGACGCCGCCTGGAACAGGCTCTCAGGCGTGGCCGGCGCTCCACCCTCGGGCCTCAGCGTTCCCCAGGCGTGCGCCCAGCGAACCGCCCCGTCGTGAATCACGGCGACCCTGACGGCAGGAACATTGCGCCGCCGCATCTCCTCCGTTAGGGATCGCTCCGGATGCGGATCGCCGGCAACCGTGACAACCGGGAGGAGGCCCATCTCCACGGCATGAATTTCAGCATCGATAGTCTGCGGCGAGGCCGGCTGCGGGACTGCCGGCGACGAGGCGGTCTGGCTGAAGACCGGAGCCGCACCGAACAACGCGACAGCGAGAACAAGAGCGGAAGAGCGCATAGGAAATCCTATACGGATCAGTGACCCACAAGGTTCAAGGCCTCTCTGCAAAAACAAGGAGGACTTGACAGAATCGCCCCTCAAAACACCTCTCGTTTTGTCCCAGCGCCTGTCTCCACCGCGCCACAAACAAAATCATGGTGCAAAACTTAAATCCCCTCCAAACACGCACCCCTGACCGCAACCGCCACGCCGTCAAGCGACCACGTTCCCGTACCAGAATCCACACTTTCACCACAATCCACCGCCATCAGAATCGTGGTGAGACGCCTCAATCCCGGTCCGACCCATAGATCGGAATCCCCTGGCTCACCCGGTACGCAATAATCTGCGCCCGATACGTGAAATCGCTCTTTCCAAACCGGGTCCGCATCTCGTCCGCCAGCGCCTGCACCTGCTTTGCCGCCGCCTCCGCCCGCTTCCGGTCGTCATCCACCTTGTACATGCTCACCATCACGCCATACCGGTACACCGCGTTGTACTCCGCCTCCGCCGCCTTGGGCGACTCCGGATACTGATCCGCATACTTCATGTACAGCTTCGCCTCCATCTCCGGACACTTTGGAAGTCCCTGCCAGTCCCCGCACAGCTTGTTGTCAATCAGGTCATATGCCGCCTCCGCCGCATACCGGCTGCCTGGATACTTCTTCATCACCAGCTTCATATCTCCTTCATAGATCTGCGGCCGCAGATACGCCTCCTGCTCCTTGGCGCTTGGCAGCGTGGAGTTATCCAGCTTCTCCAGCTGCCACCGTATATCCGCAGACCGAAACGCCGCCTCCCCCGCCAGCGGCGAGTCCGGCGCATACTCCCACACCCGCTTGTACAGCAGGTGCGCCGCCGCATCCGCCCCCTTCGGCGCATGAGGATGGCTCGCCTCCTCCTCTAGATACGCTGCCGCCCCATACAGAATCGCGTCCGCATTCGCCGTCGTTGGCGACACAATCCCCTTATCCTTCACCCATCCCGACTCCGGCGTCACCCCTTCCTGCGTGGAAAACTCCGCCGTCTTATCTGGGTCCTCGGCATCTGGCGTATCCGTATTCGCATACACCTTCACCCACCCGCCGCTTCGGTCAATCACCACCAACTCATGCCCCGGCGTCACCACCGCCAGCTTCTGCGCCCCCTCATCCGCCGTCAGGTACACCACGGCATCATGCAGCACCGTAGCCCGCGCTGACCGGTCATACCCGGACAGAGTATCCTTCCCCTTCTTCTGAGCCACCGCGGTCTCGCAGACCATCGTCCCGGCTAAACCCCACACCAAACCCGTCATCCATCTCATGGCTATTGGACGCCGCCGGCTGCCACTTCGGCTTCAAGCCTCGCCTGCAACGCCGGATCGATGTTCCCCCCGCTCAGCACCACCACCATCTTCCGCGCCCGCGGTAGCTCATGCCCATGGAACAGCGCCGCCCCCGTCGTCACCGCTCCGCTCGGCTCCGGCACCAGTTCCGTCTCTCTCAGCAATCTCTTCATCGCCGCAAAGATCTCTTCCTCGCTCACCGCCACAATCCCATCCACGAACCGCAAAATATGTTCAAAGTTCAGCACTCCCAGCGATTGCGTTCGCAGCCCATCCCCAATCGTGCGCGAGGTCATCTCCGCCGGCCACTCCACCAGCTTTCTCCCATAAAACGACTCCTTCGCATCCGCGGCCAACTCCGGCTCCGCCCCCCACACCTGTACCCCCGGCCGTCCGGCGAGCTTCACCGCCGTCGCCGTCCCGCTCAGCAGCCCGCCCCCGCTCACCGGGC
>CAXTRZ010000282.1:0-3789 GCA_964246715.1 uncultured Acidobacteriaceae bacterium
ATCCTCATGGAAGGATGGGCCCGCGACCAAGAGCGGGAGCAGCAACGCGAAGCCACAGAAGCCGCCCAATGCCGGCAAACCCCACGCGCAGAACCCTTCATCCTCAGCGATCTTGAAGCCGTAGCCGAAGACCCTTCGTCCATCGCAGCGACTCCGTCGTGCTCAAGGGCACGGGTTCACCCGTGCCGTAAACCGTCCGCCACCAATCCGGCTTCAGCCGCTGAGATACGCTTTCCGCCCAAACCCGATCGCATATCGACCGCAGCCCGCCCATCTTTACCGCCTTCCTCCACCCCCAACAAAACGGGCGTAGCCCAAAGGCCACGCCCATCCCATTCGGCCTGTTCCGCCTCAGTCCACCTGCGGCTGCACCCCGCCTGGAGCACCCTGTCCATCCATCCCACGCCGTCCACGCATCATGCCATTCCGCCGCTGGTCCTGCAGCTTCGTCCACTGGTCCGTCGTCAGCACCCCGCGGAGGCCCAGCAGCATCTTCGCGTTCGCCTTCTCCAGGTCCGCCCGCAAATCCGCAATCTTCGAGATCTCCGCCAGCGTCCGCCCCTGATCGAGCGAACTCGCATTCAACAGCGGCTCCAGGTTGATCTGTTCTTTCTCAAGCGACGCCTTCAGATCCACCAGTTGAATCCGGCTCTGCTGAAAGATCTCGTCCATCCGCCTCTGCTGGTCCGCAGTCAGGCTCAGCTTCGTCACCATATCCGGGTTCTTCCACCACATCCCCGGAGGCACAATGCCCATCCCCATCCCGCGCTCGCCACGTTCTCCGTGTTCATGCATCATCCGCTGGCCCGGCTGGTCCGGTCCGCCATGACCTCCCTGAGGAGGAGTCATGGTGGGAGTCTGTTGAGCCAACGCCATCGGAGCGGCAAGCACGGCAAGGCAAACGAGCGGGAGCAGGGTGCGCTTCATAAATCGTCCTTTTAGTTCAGTTAATTCTTCTTTGCAACCATCTCCGCCCCATCCGCTGAAGCCACCGCAAGCGGCTCCAGAGAAGGCGGAACAGAGGCAGAAAGATCCTGATTGACGCTGTCCAGCAGCGTCTCGTCAGACTCACGCGGCGCATTCTGCACGCTCGCCGTATGCACCGGCACAGTTGGCCCAGCGTGATGCACCATCATCGCTGACGCCGCCACCAGCACTCCGGCCGCCGCCAATCCCATCGGCCAAGCCATCATCCCGCTGAATGCGTGGCGGCGAACCTGCAGGATGGGGAAGAACTTTGCCTCAGCCAGTCCGGTCGCCGCCACCCGAAAACCCTCCAGCGACTCCCGTACGGCCGCAAACTCGCTGGCACACCGCTCGCACGCCGCAAGGTGTACCCGGGCGTCCCCAGCTTCGCTTTTCTGGTCGAGCAACTCATACATCTGATCTTCACTCAAGTGATCGGAGTTCATCATAGAAATAGAAACTGTGGCCCTGTTCATCGGACCTCCTTCATCGCAACACGCTTGCCCTTATGCATACCCGGTTCCGGCAGATGCTGCTCCCGCACCGCGGCCAGCGCCCGGTACAGATGCGTCTTCACCGTGCTGATCGGCAGCCCGGTCAACTCAGCAATGTCCGCGAGCTCCATCTCCTCTACAAACCGCAGCAGAAACACTGTCCGCTGCCGTTCGCTCAGCGTCCCAACCGTCTCCCACACCAGTTCCAGTTGCTGTCTCGCAATCAACCCCGCCTCGCTCGAGCTCGCCCGGTCCGGCAGATGCGTCGCCATATCCGCCGCATCCACTGCCGTCTCCGCAGCCCGCTTCCAGAACCGGAAGCGGTTCGTCCGCGTGTGGTCCCGTACCAGGTTCAGCGCGATGCGCGTCAGCCATGTCGCCGCCGAGCACTCTCCGCGAAAGCCCTCCCGCGCCCCCCACGCCCGCACGAACGTATCCTGCGTCAGCGACTCCGCCGCATCCCGGTCCCGCACCTGCATCAGCAGAAAGCGGAAGATCCGCTGTCCATGGAGCGCGTAGAGCGCCTCAATTGATCCCAGCCCCTCAGCCGCCGCCCGCGCTTCCATCGCAGCGCTTGAGGTTGCCAGATCGGGTTGGAGCAGAGCGGAGGCCATATCGTGTCGCATCGCAGTCGCAACGATCAATTCAAGGAGATGGACGCGCTCCCCCGCCCAAGGACTACACGGCGTTATCTTTTTCTCGCCTCAAGCAGGTATGCTCGTCCTGCATGCACACAGTCAAGGCCATCTATCCCGGCACCTTCGATCCCTTCACCAACGGTCATCTCGACCTCATCGCCCGCGGCGCCAAAATCGTCGACGAGCTCATCGTCGCCATCCTCCGCAACTCGGAAAAGGGCACCCCCCTCTTCTCCGTTCCTGAGCGCCTAGAAATGATCACCGAAGCTGTCGCCCAGTACGGCAACGTCTCCGTTACCACCTTTGATGGCCTTCTCGTCGACTTCTGCCGCCGGCAAAATGCAAAGGCGGTCCTCCGCGGCATTCGCGCCATCTCCGACTACGAGTACGAGTTCCAGATGGCCATGATGAACCGTAAACTCGATCCCGAGATCGAAACTCTCTTCATGATGCCGGCAGAGAAGTACACCTATGTCAGTTCTCGTCTTATCAAAGGCGTCTTCCGGCTTGGCGGAGACGTCACCGCCCTTGTCCCCCCCCTGGTCATGGAGCGCCTCCGCGCCAAATCCGCCGAATAGCCTCACTGTCCATTAACCACTAGCTCTCTTTCCCTTCACCCCCGCGACCGCAACCTCCATCCCATCCTCGGGCGCCAGCGGCGCCTCCACTGCGCTGGCTGCAATGCCCATCTTCTTCCGCAACTCCGTATCAATCCGCCCAAACACCTCTCGATTTTCCTTCAGGAAGTTCCGCACATTTTCGCGTCCTTGGCCAATCCGCTCCCCCTGGAAGCTGTACCACGCCCCGCTCTTGTCCACAATGCTATGCAGCACCGCCAGATCTAGCGTGTCACCCTCGCGCGAGATTCCCTCGCCATACAGAATGTCGAACTCTGCATCCCGGAACGGGGCCGCCACCTTGTTTTTAACAATCTTCACCTTCGTCCGCGACCCGACAATAACATCGCCCTCTTTCACTGCGCCAATGCGCCGGATATCGATCCGCACGGACGAATAAAACTTCAGCGCCCGCCCCCCCGTCGTCGTCTCCGGGTTCCCGAACATCACGCCAATCTTATCGCGAATCTGGTTGATGAAGATCAGGCTCGTCCGCGACTTCGACACCGTACCCGTCAGCTTCCGCAGCGCCTGGCTCATCAGCCGAGCCTGCAATCCCATATGTGAGTCACCCATCTCGCCATCCAGTTCCGCTTTCGGAACCAGCGCCGCAACCGAATCCACCACCAGCACGTCGATTGCGCCCGATTTCACCAGCGCCTCGACAATCTCCAGTGCCTGTTCACCGTAATCCGGCTGGCTTACCAGCAGGTTATCGACGTCTACTCCCAGCTTCTTCGCATATGCCGGGTCCAGTGCGTGTTCCGCATCCACAAACGCTGCCAGACCGCCGTTCTTCTGCGCCTCGGCGATAATCTGCAGCGTAATCGTCGTCTTACCGGAACTCTCAGGTCCAAAAATCTCAATCACTCGCCCACGCGGCACCCCGCCTACCCCTAGCGCCGCGTCGAACGAGATCGACCCTGTCGAAATGACCGAGATCGGCACAATCGCCTCCTTCGATCCCAATCGCATAATCGAACCCTTGCCGAACTGCTTCTCCAGCTGCGACAACGCTGCTTCGATTGCTTTACCCCGATCGTCCGCCAAATCCTTCACCCCTTCCAACCAATT
>CAXTRZ010000283.1:0-3764 GCA_964246715.1 uncultured Acidobacteriaceae bacterium
TCTTCGTGCTGTGCCTTGTGCTGCTGCACGGGTGGAGGCGAGGGATTCCGGCGGCACTGCGGCTCATTGTGGTGGCGGCAGTCTGCTGCTTGGCGACCATGCTGCCTTGGATGATTGCGAGTAAGCAGACCTCCGGGACGTGGTTCTATCCGTTACTGGGAAAGGGGTTCCACTTCAGCGCGTATGGGCACTACCGCATGCCGAGCGAGTTGACGGCTGCAGTCGTCCGCAAGAAAATCCTTCCCTTTTGCCTGCCGCTGCTTGCGCTCTTTGGGCTGGAATTGTTTCTGTGTGAGCGCGAAGAGCGCAGCTACAGCGTCTCCATGCTGATGCTGACCTCGTTTCTCGCCTCCGCGCTGGTGGGCCTGGCGACGGGCGGCGACTCGCTGAAGCGGTATAACTTCTCCTGCGTTCTGCCCGCGGTATGCCTGATCTTCGTGCTTTGTGCGCGTCGCAGCAATCTTGCAGGCGGTCCGCCGCGCTGGCGATGGATGGAGGCGGCAGCGGCGATGATGATTACCGGACTTGCCATTGCGGTTGGGATGAGCACCTTCACAAACGAATATCTGTACACGCTGCATGCGTTTCGTCTGGCGCCGCATGGCTATCGGCTGACGAACGAGGCGCTGCACCAGGAGTATGCGGCCGTGGAGCGTGCGATTCCCACGGATGCCGACGCGCTGGCGACCACGACTGTGCCGTTCCTGTTCGACTTTCGTGCGCGGCACATCTTCTTTGCGGATTATCCTGGCGATGCGAGTCCCAAGCCGGGATGGCCGGCCAAACAGAACGGCGAGGCGCTGGCGCAGTTCCTGCTCGCGCATCATGTGCGCTACCTGGTGTATGGCTATGGCGAGTGCGACTCGCCAAAGCCTTATGCAACGTGCGAGGAGTTCTTTGCAGCGGACGACCAGCGGGTGATTCATACGCCATCCACCTCAGCGCTGATACGGGGCGAGACGGAGAGCGGGTATGACGCTCGGAAGCAGTATGGCGAACTTGCCCGCACCAGACGCCATCTCTACGACGATGGACGCATCTACGTATTGGACCTGGCGAGTTAAGGCCCGGCGAGCTGAGTTCAGGAGGCGGCAGGTACGTGGCGGATGCGATTCTTCCAGTGCGAGACGACGAACCAGACGATGCCGACCAACAGCACAGCCTCCACCGCAAGATGGAAGCGGTGGAAGATCTCCTTGAAGCGCGGGTCTGTGTTGAAGGTGTCGCCGAGTTTCATGCCGACCCACGCGAGCGCGTAGCACCAGGGCCACGAGCCGATGAAGGTATAGATATGGAACTTGACCTGGTTCATCTTGGCGACGCCTGCTGGGAAGGCAACAAAGGTGCGAATGATGGGCAGCATGCGGCCGATGAGCACGGCGAACGAGCCAAAGCGCGCAAAGAAAGCGTCAACACGATCCAGGTCATGGCGTGAGAGCAGCAGGTAGCTTCCGTAGCGCTCCACCATGGGGCGTCCGCCGCGCGCGCCCACCCAGTAAGCCGGGATGGAGCCAAGGTTCGAGGCGATGGACGCGAGCGTGGCGAGCACGATGAGGTTCCACTGCGTATGCGCAAGCGCGAGGCCGGCCAGCGGCATGATGACCTCAGAGGGAAGCGGGATGCAGGCTGATTGGACGGCCATCAGCAAGACGACGCCGGCGTATCCGGTGGCGTGGATGAAGGCCACGAAGAGGGTGAAGAGTTTTTCTGACATGCAGATGCAGTATATCGGGCGTGGGCTGCGTCGAACGCTTTGCTAGGATTAAGACAAATGAGGAATTGAGCAGACATGGCAGACTTTATTCAACCGAAGAAGGAAATTCCGGAACCGCGCAGGACCGAAGAGATTGTCTCCGCGGTGGCGACCATGCCGGCGAGCAGCTACTCCGTGGCGGAATCGGCGGCGCGGCCCGCAAGTCCGTATGCGACGCAGAAGCATGATAGCCCTCCGGTAAAGCGGCAGATCGTCTGCTTCAGCTTCTATAAAGTGATGCCGGAGTGGCGCAGGCTGCCGGCTGAAGAGAAAGAGGCGCACAAGCAGGCGTTTGTGGACGTGCTGACGCGCTGGAACAAGCCGGGCGAGTTTGTCTCGCTGACGTATTCCACGGTCGGAACACGAGGAGATGTCGACATGTGCGTGTGGTCGATCGGATACGGCGTGGATGAGTTGAACAAGATGCGCAGCGAGCTGATGGGCACGCCGCTGGGCGGTTATCTGGACTCGCCGCATAACTTCCTGGCGATGACCAAGCGCTCGCAGTATCAGATTGACCGCGTGGATGAGAGTGAAGGCGAAGGACGCGGGGCGATCCGGCCGGGTGGGCAGAAGTACATCTTCATCTATCCCTTCTGGAAGACGCGGCCGTGGTATCTGCTGAGCGCAGCGGAGCGCAAGCGGCTGATGGATGAGCACATCCGCATCGGGCTGCTGTATCCGCGCGTAAAGCTGAACACGACGTACTCGTTCGGGATTGACGATCAGGAGTTTGTGGTGGCGTTTGAGACGAACTTTCCGGAGGATTTTCTGGATCTCGTACAGCAGCTTCGCGAGACGGAGATCAGCATGTATACCCTGAAAGACTTCCCCATCTTCAGCTGCGTGCGGGTGCAGCCGGCGGAGATGCTAAACCGGCTCGGGTAAAGCGATGGCCACTGCCGCGAAGAAGACGCCGCTTACGCCGCCGCAGAGGCTCTCTGCGGCGCAGCGTAAGGCTGCGGTTGAAGGCGTTGCGCCGGCGAAGGCCAAGGCGATTGCGGCAAAGGAGCCGATTGCGGCGAAGATCAAGCAGGGCAAGACCGCCAAGCCGCTGGCCAAGGAGCGTATCGCGGCGATTCTAGATGCGCTGCGAGAGACGTATCCGGGCGTAGTCTGCGCGCTCACTCACAACAATGCGTTTGAGCTGACGATTGCCACGATTCTATCCGCGCAGACGACCGACGTAGGCGTGAACAAGGCCACGCCGGAGCTGTTCCGGATGTATCCGACGCCGAAGAAGCTGGCCGAGGCTCCGGCGGCGGAGGTCGAACGGCTGATCAAGACGACCGGCTTCTATCGCGCAAAGGCGAAGAACATCCAGGGCGCGGCGCGGGTACTGGTGGAGCGCTTTGGCGGGGAGGTGCCGAAGACGATCGAGGAGATGACCGAGCTTCCGGGAGTGGCGCGGAAGACAGCGAACGTGGTGCTGGGGAGCTGGTATGGGATCCCGTCCGGCGTGGTGGTGGACACGCATGTGCTGCGGCTCTCGCGCAGGCTGGAACTGACCAAGAACGACGATCCGGTGAAGGTGGAGCAGGACCTGATGAAGATCATCCCGCAGGACCGCTGGATTCAGTTTTCGCATGAGCTGATCCATCACGGTCGGCAGGTGTGCATTGCGCGGAACCCAAGGTGTGCGGACTGCTCGCTCGAGACCGAGTGCAACTCGGGCGATAAGACGTGGTCGTCGCACTAGCCGGCATGAAGCAAGGCGTAACTAGAATCACGAGGATAAAAGCGGGATAAGTACAACTGCTTATCTTTGTGGGTTTGAGGTGAAGTGTGCTTTCAGGGCTTCGACAAGGGCGGGGATTGTAGATTCGCGCGCTTCCACGGTGGGTATGAAAGCGAGGTCGCGCATGGCTTGCGAGGTGATGGGGCCGATGGAGGCCAGCGTCACGCCGGATGGCAGGGTGAGGGATGCGGACTCGAGGAGCGCGGCGAGGTTTTGGGCGGTGGAGGCGCTGGTGAAGGTGATGGCGTCGGGTGGATTCTCTCGAAACAGCTT
>CAXTRZ010000284.1:0-2721 GCA_964246715.1 uncultured Acidobacteriaceae bacterium
AACGAGCGCGGATGGGGCGGCGGGGGTGCTGTTCTTTTCGACGGGGCCGCACTTCATTAGGGGGCAGATGCTGGGGGTGGATGGGGGCCTGGGGCTGTAGGGCTATTGGAAGAGGCGCTTCCACCATGGTATGTCTTTGAACTCTTCGTAGAGGCCGAGGGGTTCGGCGACGGATTCAAAGCTGAGGCCGTCATAGACGGCGCGAGGGTTGGTCTCGACGAGACTTTCGGCGTAATCCTTGCCGTACTTTTTGGCGACGAGGTCGCGAGCCTGGCTGAGGCGCGGAGGGCGTGAGCTGACGTTATGGGCATCGGTCGCGAGGAAGTGAACCCAGCGCTTGGCGAGAAGCTCATGCGCCATCTTCTCCGCGGACTTGCCCATCTTGCCGGTGACGGAGTCTCCGGTGACCTGCACGAGGACGCCGCCGCGCATCCACTCGCCGAGGCGGCTGTGGTCCTTCTGGAGGGTGGGGTTGCGCTCCGGATGGGTGAGGATGGGGGTGAGGCCGACGAGCTGCAACTCGTAGAAGGTCTCAGCCATATTAGGCGGGATGCCGTAGTCGGGGATCTCGACCATGAGATAGGCGAGGCCGTTGACGCTAAACTTTTTCGGGTTCTCCTTGGCCTCGACGATGTTGTCGTACGAGAGGTGGAAGTCACAGCCGAGGCCGATGGTGAGGGGGACGCGCTCGGCGTCGAGGCGTGCCTGGAGCTCGGCGGCTTTGGTGCGGTTGGATTCGGGATCAAAGGTGAAGGTTCCGCTGGCGTGCGGGGTGCAGACGATGTGGGTAACGCCATCGGCGGCAGAGGCCTTGGCCATGGCTACAGAAATTTCAAAGTCCTTGGCGCCGTCGTCCGTGCCCCAGAGCAGGTGGTGATGAATGTCAACCATATACGAGTGTCAGAGTACCATTGTGCGCGGAATTAACCGGTCGCGCCGACAAGCGAGTGGGCGATGGAGTGGAAGATCTTGAGCCCGTCCGAGGAGCCGAGGAGGGATTCGCTGGAGCGGTCGGGATGGGGCATCATGCCGAGGACGTTGCGGCCCTCGCTGAGGATGCCGGCGATGTTCTCGAGCGAGCCGTTGGCGTTCCAGGCGGCGTCGGTCGAGCCTTCCGCGTTGGCGTAACGGAAGGCGATGCGGTCGTTTCTCTTGAGGTCAGCGAGGGTAGCTTCGTCGCAGAAGTAGTTGCCTTCCATGTGGCCGACGGGCATCTTGACGATGGTTCCGCGGGGGAGCTCAAGGGTAAAGGGGCTCTGGCTCGTCTCCGTGCGGAGGTGGACCTGCTTGCAGAGGTAGCGCTGGTGACTGTTGCGCATGAGCGCACCGGGGAGCAGGCCGGCTTCGGCAAGGATCTGGAAGCCGTTGCAGATGCCGAGGACGAGGCCACCGGATGCGGCGAACTTCTTGACAGGCTGCATGATGGGGGCGAACTTGGCGATGGCCCCGGTGCGGAGATAATCGCCGTAGGCGAAGCCTCCGGGGACGATGATGGCGTCGCAGGACTGCAGGTCGGTGGACTCATGCCAGAGCATGACGGCGTCCGCGCCGAGGACGTTTGCGGCGACGTTCCAGGTGTCGTGATCGCAGTTGGAGCCGGGGAAGACGAGGACGCCGAACTTCATGGGTTAAGCCTAGCAGAGAGTGCCGTTGCGGCGGGTGCAGTGGCAGTCTCGCAGCGGTGTTGTATGACCTGGAGGATGCTATTCTGGAGATTGCGCATAACGGCGTCGGACCACAGGGTGGCGTAGGCGTTGAAGTCAGTCGAGAGGCGCTGCTGGCTGCTGAGGTGAAGGAGGATGTTGCCATTTGGGAGGGGTTCGAGGCGGTACTCGCCGTTGAGAACGTCGAAGTAACGGCCGCCGATGGTGACGTGCTCGTCGAGGGTAGTGGGTGGTATGTGGGCGGTGTCGGCGGCGATGGTGAAGGCGATGTGGCGGTTGGTCTCCCAGGCGGTGATGGTTTCAATGAAGAGGAGGCCGTGCTCCAAGGAGGCGTGGCGGATGCCGCCGACGCCTTCGTGGTCAAGGGTGGCTTCAACGGGGAGGGGGAAGCCGATGGTGTGGGTCCAGGTGGGCTGTAGTTCTGAAGGAGAGATGGCGGGTACGCGCTCGATGTTGTGGAAGACGGTGGCGACGGGGGCATGGATGAGGATGGAGGTCTGGGTGGTGTGGAGAGTGAGGGGGAGGTAGTCTCGACGGCGGCGAGGAGGATGGGGAGGATGGCGAGGCAGAGGGTGGTGGTGCGGCGGTGGACGAAACGGCTGCGTGTGACAAGGCCTCCTGCGATGCCGCCTATCGACGCGAAGATGAATGTGATGGGTATGGCAAAGAGGATGCAGATGAAGCCTTCAATGCCAGCTACGAGGACACATACGTTGCTAAGCAGGATGGCGAGCCATGGGGTGAAGATCCAACTGGCCCAATGGTACTCTCGGTCCGGATCTGCGGCGGTCGAGGTGATCCAGCCCATGGCGAGGGGAACGCAGATGAGGAATCCCGCGGTCATGACCCACAGGTCACTGGGATAGTAGTGATCGAACCACTGCGGGTGAGACTTGTTCATGCCGGGGAATGAGTGGAACATCAGGCGTAGCGCGAGGCCGTAAGCAAGGCCGGCGGCGATGGCGATGTAGTACGGACGTTTCGGCGACTTGGCGGACATGAGCGACCCCGGAATGAACGTGTTCAAATAGTGAGTGATGTTTAGGCGGGTGTCAAG
>CAXTRZ010000284.1:2731-3753 GCA_964246715.1 uncultured Acidobacteriaceae bacterium
CCAATCTGGCAGAGGAGCTTGATGCGATGGGCATGATGACGCCGACGCCACCGTTGCCGGGACCGCTACCGTCGCCTTTGCCGGGACAGGAACGCTCGCCGCTGCGGACGGCGGGCGGGGCGCTGGCGAACTGGTGGAAGGCGGTGACGCTGGATGCGCTGATTGTGGGGGTGATCTGGCTGGTGGGGCTGGAGGTTCTGCATGTGCCGTGGGCTCCGTTCTGGGCGCTGCTGGGCGGGGTGTTCCAGTTTGTGCCGGGGATTGGCGGAATGCTGGCGGTGGCGGGGCCGGCGATTGCGGCGAGTCTTTCCGGTGGCAACGACACGCTGTTCCGGGTGTGCATGGTGTTGGGGCTGTATGGGATTATTGCGGTACTGGAGGGTCTGGTGATCAGCCCACTGATCCTGCACCGGACGACAATGGTGCCCTGGTGGGCGGCGTTTCTGGGGCCGATCGTGCTTGGCGTTCTGATTCCGCCGTGGGGCGTGTTGATTGCGCCGCCGCTGCTGGCGGTGATCTTCGCGTTCCGGCGGAGGACCGGCTCGGGTTCCTGAGCGACGGCCTGGATGATGGGGATGGTTGGGCTGCCGGGGTCGTCCCATGGAAAGACGGGAGCTTGAGCCGGGTTCGGGGCGTGGGTTTGGGCCTGGGCCTCGGCTTCGCGGCGCTCATGTTCGTCGTCGCGGGCCCAGTTGCGCATGAGGATCTCTTCGAGGTTGAGGGTGGGTTTGCCGCCGCGGGTACGCTCGGAGAACTCAATCTGGGGGGCGAGGGGACCTTGTTCAAGGTCCAGGGTGACCTCCTCGACGGTTGATTCGAGTGGGGTCTCGCCCGTAATGGAGGGCTCCTTAGGGAGCGAGATGACGGCGATCTGGAGGCCGTAGAGGAGGAGTCCGGCGCGGCGCGGGTCGACCTCATTGGTGGCAATGCGGGTGATGATCTCGGAGATGGCGCGGAGGATGGAGGCGCGGTCTTCGATGAGGGGAAGGGTGAAGGTGGCGCGGCGGGCGTTTCCCCGGGCG
>CAXTRZ010000285.1:0-3735 GCA_964246715.1 uncultured Acidobacteriaceae bacterium
CAGTGACTCAATGAAAAGAATAACGCCGTGTGGGATGTGCGTCAAACCGGCGTCAGGCGAAAGGTGCCGCGGGACGAGGCTTTTGCAGTCGGGAGATTGGATGCATTGAAGGCAACATTCGATGCGATTTGCGAGGAGGGCTGGGTCGGCGGATACTCGGGGGATGGACAGGTTGTGGACGCCGTGGCGGTACAGCTACATCACTGACGCAAAGCCGGGTGGACGCAGGGGGGTTCCGCCGGAGCTGGAGGGATGGCCGGGGCCCGTCGTGACAGATGGCGACACGGGGTGCGTCTTCTGCAATCTAATCGGCGCGGTGGACTGGGCAATTGGCGAGGGTATGGCGAGGGACAAGGCAGAGCAGTACGGGCTGGTGGCGGCGCGGACGGCGCATGGGTTTGTGTGCCTGAACCGGTATCCGTACTCCAGCGGGCATGTGCTGATCCCGCCGTACCGGCATACAGATTCGCTGGCGAAGCTGCCGGCGGATGAAGCGGCGGAGATGATGGTGGAGGCGCAGCGGGTGGAGCTTGCGCTGAGGAAGGTGTATAAGCCGGACGGGATCAATATCGGAATAAACCTTGGCAAGGCGGCAGGAGCGGGGGTGGCGAATCATCTGCATATGCATGTGCTGCCGCGATGGTTTGGCGACACAAACTTCATGACAGCGACGGCGGAGACGAGAGTCCTGCCGGAGACGCTGGAGCAGACATGGCGGAGGATTCGGCAGGCATTGAGCGTAGCTGAACCTGAGCCGTCGATGTGACCGCAAAGAAATTGTTGCCTATGATGTTACGCATTGGGTATGGTAGGTGCTCGGGTTTGCCAAGCTCCATTCTGGAGCTCTTTTGAGCAGCTTTTACTTCGACCGCAACCCTGAGCAGCCTTTAAGCATCACAGTGTAAGCTGGACGACGATACGCAGATTGCTCCGGTTCAACACCTCCCGCAGTGTCAATAGCCCCCCGTTCGTTGTGCAGCCGCTCTGTGCTTCTAGACTCCCCACCCTCATGCGAGGTATGTCATGGCTTTCTCTCACATCGCAGTTCCCGCGTCCGTTCGCACGCCTGGATCAGAGGCTCGTGCCTCGCGCTCTGGCGGGCTCAATGCACCGAAGCCGTTCCTGGTTCCAATTTCGCCGAACAGTTCTTCCCAGAACTCAAGACTGACGGGCCGCGTGGACGCAGGTGCGATCTCCACGATGAAGGCGCAGGCCGCGCGGCTGCCACAGGAGTCAGAGGACGCCAAGCTGACGGGGTCAACACGATCGTTGAATCGCCGGTTACTGGGCCTTAATGTAGCGGGATCGCTGATGCGGCCAGCTTCCTAAAGCGCTACAACAAGCTTGTGACGAAGAACCCTGACCGAGATCAGGGTTTTGTGTTTTGCGAAGGTGGCGGGGACGCGTCGGCGGGGTCGGCGTGCAGCGGACGGCCACGACGATGGGGAACGCGAGTGGGTTCAAAGTTGGTGATCTTCCAGCCCGAGGGAAGGTGCTGGTAGACGCGGGTGTAGCGGTACTGGCCGTTAATGGCGATGCCGTTACTCGTGCCCTCCACGTCCGTGAGCGAGGTAACGATGGCTACCGGGCCGACAAGCTTTACCTTCATGTCCGAAAAGGCGATCTTGGTGATGACCTGCGAGCGGGTGCGCAGGCGGTCGAGCTGCTGGGCTTTCGTGTTGACCTCTCCGTTGATGGAGATGCCGACGTAATCATCTGCGAGAAGGCGGTCCATGGCGGCGACGTCCCCGGCGAGTTGGGCAGTGCGCCACTGCTCCTCCAGGTCCTCTACCTCACGCTTGTAGTCGCGTTTCTTAAGATGTTGCTGGGCCGAGATGCCTGGCGTTGCAAGGAAACTAGATAGGCATAGTACGGCGAAGAGCGAGAGGAGGAGCGCGGCGGTCGGACGTCGTCGCAACATAGGCGGATGGTAGTCCGGGAGGATGGGGCGAGTCAAAGCACGGACGGGTTAGCAGCCGCTGGTCTACTATGCCTGGTCTACTCCCTATTGTTTTATCAGGGTTTCCGGCACGATGGACAACGGAAGGTGCTGCTGTGGCGATCCGGTAAGCAGGTGCTCCGCGATATCGCCGCCTTCTGCGGCGAGACGCTCGCGGCAGGCCTTCAGGATGGCAATGCGATCTGCCGGCATAAAGGCATCGATGCGCTTGATGAGTACGTCGGCCAGGAAGACTCCAAGCTGCTCAAGGTCAATGTTGAACTTGGCGCGTTGCATGGGAGATGGCGCGGAGGGATCTCCGTTCACGAGGTAAAGCTCCTTGGATGAGTGGACGGAGGATGAAGAAGCCCTGAAAGGGGTGTCCTTGATCTGTATATGTCTACAGGATGTTACCACATCAGTGGATCGCTTTTGGTAGCGGCTTGAACGCAGCTTGGACCACAAGTGCGGCTCTGGGGAGATACATCATCTCTCGCGTGTGAGTTTGCGCGTTAGAGGATCGCCAACTTTCTTGCGGTGGTGGTGAGGATCTCCAGCGACTGATCGATCTGCGCGCGGGAGTGCTCGCTGGTCATGATGGTGCGGATGCGGGCTTTGCCCTCCTGCACGGTGGGGAAGGCGATGCCGGTGGCCATCAAGCCGGCGTTGAACAGGGCGCGGGAGAACTCCATGGCCTTGCGGCCTTCGCCGATGAGGATGGGGGTAATGGGGGTTTCGCTGGCGGGAGTCGTGACGCCGCCGATGTTGAAGCCCGCTTGGGCGAGCTGGTCCTTGAAGTAGGTGGTGTTGTCCCAGAGGCGCTGGATGCGGTCGGGTTCTGACTCCAGGATGTCAAAGGCGGCGATGCAGGTGGCGGCGACTGATGGCGGATGCGAGGTGGAGAACAGGAATGGACGAGCGCGATGGTAGAGGAAGTCGATGAGGTCGCGGGAGCCGCAGACATAGCCACCGAGGGCGCCGATCGCCTTTGAGAGCGTACCAACCTGGACGTCTACCTTGCCATGCGCGTTGAAGTGGTCGACCGAGCCGCGGCCGTTGCGGCCGAGGACACCGGAGGCGTGGGCGTCGTCGACCATCATGATGGCGCCGTATTTCTCGGCTAAGTCGGCGAGCTCGCCGACCGGTCCGATGTCGCCGTCCATGGAGAAGACACCGTCGGTGATGATGAGCTTCTTGCCGGGGTCGGCGGCGATCTCCTGAAGGATCTCTTCGCAGTGGGCGACGTCTTTGTGGCGAAAGACCTTGATCCTGGCGCGGGAGAGCCGGGCGCCGTCGATGATGGAGGCATGATTGAGCTCGTCCGACAGGATGAAGTCTTCCTTGCCGAGGATGGAGCTGACGGTGCCGGCGTTGGCGGTAAAGCCGGACTGGAAGACGACGCAGGCCTCAACGTTTTTGAAGGCGGCGATCTTTTCTTCCAACTCCATGTGGATGCGCATGGTGCCGGCGATGGTGCGGACGGCGCCGGAGCCGACGCCGTGATCGCGAATGGCCTGGATGGCGGCCTCTTCCAGCTTGGGGTGGTTGCACAGACCGAGGTAGTTGTTGCTGGCCAGGTTGATGACCTTGCGACCGTCGTAGGTGCACACCGGCGCCTGCACGTCGTCGAGCACGCGCAGCTTAAAGAAGGTTCCGGCGCGCTTCAGCTCGTCGATCTGGGCGGTCAGGTTCACCGCCGCCTGCTCGGAGGACATCGGCCCGTAACTGGTGGCCGGGTCGGTCGGGTCGCCGGTGGTGTAGCCGGCGGCGGTGGCGGCGGCGATCGAGACGGCCTC
>CAXTRZ010000286.1:0-3735 GCA_964246715.1 uncultured Acidobacteriaceae bacterium
GTGGTTGGGATTGCTGGTGGTGTGCGCGAACGCGTGGGGTCAAGGGATCTTGATTCCGGCTTCGTTCAACGCGGTGGAGGATGCGCCCTTTACGTTGACGGTGGAGACGCACTGGGAGATGGCGCGCGACGCTGGTCCGAAGCTGGGGACGCAGCGGATCTTGCGGGACGCGGCCGGGCGCCAGCGGTATGAGGCGCCGGTGATCGACGGGGCGCCGAGGGCGGCGACAGTGGGGATCTACGATGTGGTTGCGGGCAAGTACATCCAACTGAATCTGGAGGCGAAGACGGCAGAGGTTAGTCCTATGCGCGTGGGGCGGACGGTAAAGATGGATGTATCGGCGGCAACGTCGCAAGCGCCTGCCGCGGCTGCGGCGGACCAGACGCTGCTGGGGATCAAGGAGATCGCGGGGCTGGAGGCGTGGGGACAGAGGACGGTGAAGACGGTGACGCGGGGCGATGGGTCGGCGCTGACGCAGGATCGTGAAGTTTGGCTTTCAACGCATTACGGGATGCCCTTGATGCAGGTAATCCGGAGCGATCGGGGCAAGGTGACGCAGAGCGTGGCGAGCTTTGTGGCGGGGGAACCGGATGCGGCGCTGTTCCGGATTCCGGTGGGCTTTGCAGTGAGGGATGCTCCTCCTCCGCCGGAGCCTGCGCCGGGGACGGTACGCATCGGCGGCGATGTTGCAGCGCCCGTGGTGTTGAAGCAGGTGAATCCAGAGTTTTCGGAGGAGGCTCGGCGGAAGAAGGTGAGCGGAGATGTGATGGTGCACCTGATTGTGGATGAGCAGGGGCTGCCGCAGGATGTGACGGTGGTGCGCGGGATGGGAATGGGACTGGACGAGAAGGCGGTGGAGGCGGTGAAGCAGTACAGGTTCAAGCCGGCGATGCGGGCGGGTGTTCCGGTGAAGGTGGAGATCAATGTGGACGTAAACTTTCAGATCTACGGCAAGCCGTAGCCGGCAGGTTTGAGAGAGTGCGAAGGGCGAATTTGGATGGCCGGGGGTCGGTACAATGGTGATATGGCAGATGCGGTAAAGGACGAGGAGCAGCGGCGGTATAACCCGGCGGAGATGGAGCCGAAGTGGCAGGCGCGGTGGGACGCGGATGAGACGCTGTACGCGGCGGAGCCACATGACGTTCCTGGAGAGGCGGGGGGGAAGCCGAAGTACTACTGCCTGGAGATGCTGCCGTATCCGAGCGGGCAACTGCACATGGGGCATGTGCGGAACTATGCGATTGGGGACGCGCTGGCGCGGTTTATGTGGATGCGCGGATACAACGTGCTGCACCCGATGGGGTGGGATGCGTTTGGGCTGCCGGCGGAGAATGCGGCGCTGAAGAACAAGGTGCCTCCGCGGGAGTGGACGCTGCAGAACGTCACGGCGATGAAGCGGCAGATGCGGCGTCTGGGGTTGAGCTATGACTGGGCGAATGAGGTCACTACTTGTCTGCCCGATTATTACCGGTGGAACCAGTGGTTCTTTCTGAAGATGTTCGAGCGAGGGTTGGCGTATCGGAAGAAGAGCAAGGTGAACTGGTGTCCGCAGTGCGCGACGGTACTGGCTAATGAGCAGGTGGTGCAGGGACGCTGCTGGCGGCATGAGGATACGGTTGTTGAGCAGAGGGATCTGACGCAGTGGTTTTTGCGGATTACGAAGTATGCGGATGAGTTGCTGAAGGGGTTGGAGACGCTGGACGGGTGGCCGGAGAAGGTCCGGACGATGCAGCGAAACTGGATTGGGCGGAGCGAGGGGACCAACGTCGACTTTATGGTGGCGAATGTGCCTGCGTCCGGACCTGGCTCGGGTACAAATGGGGCGAAGATCACGGTGTTTACAACCCGAGTGGACACGATCTTTGGGGCGACGAGCGTGCAACTGGCTCCGGAGCATCCGGTGGCGAAGGCGTTTGCGGCGGAGGATGCTGGACTGGCTACGGGTATCGGAGAGTTGCTGCTGGAGCAGCAGAAGGCCCGGGAGACGGATGAACTGGGGGCGATTGAGAAGCATGGGGTGGCCACGGGTCGGTTCGCGGTCAACCCGTTCAATGGCGAGCGAGTTCCGATCTGGGTGGCGAACTACATCCTGGCGGACTATGGCACGGGTGCGATTATGAGCGTACCGGCGCATGATGAGCGGGACTTTGAGTTTGCGACGAAGTATGGACTGGCGGTGAAGCGGGTGGTGGCTCCGGTGGTTGGCGATGAGATGGAGCTGCCGTATGCGGGGGAGCAGGAGGCGGTGCTGATCGACTCCGGCGAGTGGACGGGGGAGGCTTGCCTGGAGGCGCAGGAGAAGATGGGGGCGTTTGCCGAGGCGGGTAAGTTTGGCACGCGGACGGTTACGTACAGGCTGAAGGACTGGGGGGTGAGCCGGCAGCGGTACTGGGGGACGCCGATCCCGATGGTGTACTGCGCGGCTTGTAGCGCCGCGGCCGGGGGAGTGGACGAGCCGATTCCCGTGCCGGAGTCGGAGTTGCCGATCCTGCTGCCGGAGCAGATTTCGATTACGCAGGAAGGTGGGTCCCCGCTGGGCAAGGTGCCGGAGTTTGTGAATACGACGTGCCCGAGGTGCGGCGGCGAGGCGAAGCGCGAGACGGATACGATGGACACGTTTGTGGACTCGAGCTGGTACTTTTACCGGTACACGGACGCGAAGAACAGCGACACTCCGTTTGCAAGTGAGAAGGCGAACTACTGGTTTCCGATTGACCAGTACATTGGCGGGGTGGAGCACGCGATTCTGCACTTGATCTACTCGCGGTTCTGGACGAAGGTGATGCGGGATTTGGGGTTGATCCAGAACGATGAGCCTGCGGAGCGGCTGTTTACGCAGGGAATGGTGATCAAGGATGGGGCGAAGATGTCCAAGAGCAAGGGCAATGTGGTGAGCCCGGACTTGATGATTGAACGCTATGGGGCGGATGCGACGAGGATGTATGCGCTGTTTGCCGCGCCTCCGGATCGGGATCTGGATTGGCAGGAAGAGGGGGTTGCGGGAATCTCGCGGTTTCTGGCGCGGGTGTACCTGGTGGTGACGATGTATGCGGAGTTTACGGGCGGTACGGCGGGAGCGGCGGACCAGACGTTGCTGCGCAAGCTGCACCAGACGCTGGCGAAGATTACGCAGGACTTCAGCGGGCGATGGCACTTCAACACGTCGATTGCTTCAATCATGATTCTGGTGAATGAGATTACGGCGCATGAGGCGGCGATCGACGCGGGGCAGGTACGTGCGGCGACGATTCGGGCGCTGATGCTTGGCTTGGTGCAGATGCTCGCACCGTTTGCGCCGTTCTTTGCGGCGGAGCTTTGGGAGACGATGGGACAAGAGGGAACAGTGTTCCGGACGGGGTGGCCTGAGGCGGATGCGGAGCTTGCGCGGGAGAGCGAGATGGAGATTCCGGTGCAGGTGAATGGGAAGCTGGTGACGGTGGTGAAAGTCGCGGCGGGCAGTGCGGATGATGCGGTGAAGACGGCGGCGCAGGCGGACGAGAAGGTGATGGCACGAATGGCGGACAAGACGGTGGTGAAGGTGGTGTATGTGAGCGGCAAGCTCGTAAATCTTGTGGTGAAGTAGCGTGGCGGTTGCGAGCAAGGCTCCTACGGGGAAGGCCGTGGCGCGAGGGACGCAGTCGTTTGTGGGGACGCTGAGTGCGTGCTGGGGCAGGCCGTCGCTGGTGGGGCTGGAGGTGCTTTGGCGATGGATGTTTGGGGTGCCGGCGCTTTGGG
>CAXTRZ010000287.1:0-3717 GCA_964246715.1 uncultured Acidobacteriaceae bacterium
TCGAGACCGCGGGTATGCCGGAGGAGGTCCAGAAGGACGCGCTGAAGGAGCTGGGGAGGCTGAGCCGGATGAATCCGGCTGCGGCGGACTACAGCCTGACGCGGAACTATGTGGAGTGGCTGGCGGTGCTGCCGTGGGCGAAGACGAGCTCCGGCGAGGTAGACATTCTAAAAGCGCAGAAGTTCCTGGATGAGGATCACTACGGGCTGAAGAAGGTGAAGGACCGGATTCTGGACTACCTGTCCGTGCGGCGGTTGAAGCCGGACATGAAGGGACCGATTCTCTGCTTTGTTGGGCCTCCGGGCGTGGGTAAGACGTCGCTGGGGCGTTCGATCGCGCGGGCGCTGGACCGGAAGTTCAGCCGGATTTCACTGGGCGGGATGCATGATGAGGCGGAGATTCGCGGGCATCGGCGGACATACATCGGCGCGCTGCCGGGGCAGATTATTCAGCACCTGAAGCGGGTTGAGGTAAAGGACCCGGTGTTCATGCTGGATGAGATTGACAAGCTGGGCCGGGACTTCCGGGGCGATCCCGCGAGTGCGCTGCTGGAGACGCTGGACCCGGAGCAAAACTCGACATTCCGCGACAACTACCTGGATCAGCCCTTCGACCTGAGCAAGGTGCTGTTTATCTGCACGGCAAACCAACTGGATACGATTCCGGGGCCGCTGCTGGATCGGATGGAGATCATTGAGCTGACGGGCTATACGGAAGAAGAGAAGGTCGCAATCGCGGAGCGCTACCTAATTCCGCGGCAGATCAAGGAGAACGGGCTGGAGGCGGAGATGATCCATTTTCCGCGCGAGTCTGTGGCGCTGGTGGCGCGGCATTACACGCGCGAGGCCGGAGTGCGGAAACTCGAACAGCAGATTGGCACGGTGTGCCGAAAGTTGGCGCGGAAGATTGCCGAAGGGCGGTCTGAAAAGCTGGTGATCACGGAGCAGATTATCCACGAGTTCCTGGGCGGGATCAAGGTGCGCGTGGATACGGAGATCGCGGAGCGGACGAAGCGGTCCGGCGTGGTGGTTGGCTTGGCCTGGACGCCGGCCGGCGGCGATATCCTGTTCATCGAGGCCAATAAGATGAAGGGCAAGGGCGGCTTCAACATCACCGGGCAGATTGGCGATGTGATGAAGGAGTCCATGCAGGCCGCGCTGACGTGGGTCCGCTCGAACGCTTTGACGCTTGGGCTCGAGGAGGACTTTACCAAGGACCTCGACTTGCATATTCATGTGCCGGCCGGGGCGATTCCGAAGGATGGTCCGAGTGCGGGCGTAACGATGGCGACTGCGCTGGTGAGTCTGCTAACGGACAAGCCGGTTCGTCCGCTGCTGGCGATGACAGGCGAGATTACGCTGAGCGGCGATGTGCTCCCGGTGGGCGGAATTAAGGAGAAGTTTCTGGCGGCCAAGCGCGCGGGCGTGCGGGATGTCATTCTGCCGGTCGACTGCAAGCAGCAGGTGGACGAAGACCTGACGCCGGATCAGACGGAGGGGATCGCGATCCACTATGCACGGCGGATTGAGGATGTGCTGGCGGTCGCACTGCCGAAGGATGCGGTTGAGGCGGAGCTGGACGAAGAGGTTCGCGAGGAACTGATCTCCGCCGCGGCATAAGCTGCCAGGACTGAAGGTAAGGGCCAGCGAGGGAAGACTTCGCTGGCCTTTTCTTATGGATTACAGAGTCGTCCTGCCGGACGGGCTGACTGCCCGTCGCGCAGTCACTTTGTGACGATACCGGTCATGGCGAAGCGGCGGATGAGACCAGGCGTTGCGCGGCGGGGACTGTTGGCATCCTACTTGGCTTAAAGGAGGAGGGTGCGATGGCGACAGCGAAGAAAACAGCTAAGAAGACGGCGGGTAAGGTTGCGAGCAAGCGGGCGGCGGGAGGTAAGAGCGTCAGCCTGACCAAGGAAGGTAAGGATCCGAAGGGTGGGCTGACGGCAGCCGGGCGGAAGGCTTATAACGACGCGACCGGAGGACATCTAAAGCCGGGTGTGAAGGGAGCCGCTGATACTCCGGAGAAGAAGCAGCGGAAGGGATCGTTTTTGACGCGGCACTTTACGACGCCTCCAGGGCCGGTGGTGAAGGATGGCAAGCCGACCCGGCAGGCGCTGCAGGCGGCGGCTTGGGGCGAGCCGGTGCCGAAGACAGAGGCGGATGAGAAGAAGCTGGCAGCAAAGGGAAGGAAGCTGCTGGCGGAGGCGAAGGAGTAAGCGGATTGGTATGCTGGGAGGGTGAAAGTCGATGTGATCTATTGCGGAGTGCTGCGGGAGATGTTTGGGGCGCACGGGCAGGAGGTGTTTCTGGCCGAGGGCGACACGGTGGGGACGCTGCTGGCAGTCTTACGCGAGTACTACACGAAGGAGACGAAGGTGTGGGCGTCGCTGGCGGTGGCGGTGAACGATGAGTACGCCGGGCTGCGGACGAGGCTGAAGGATGGAGATGAGGTGGCGCTGTTGCCGCCGGTGAGTGGGGGATCGGTTGAGGGTTGAGATTTTGGAGGGTGTGCTGCCGGCGGCGGAGGTGATTGAGGAGCTCAAGGCCGGGGCGGACGGGGCGGTGTGCGTGTTCGATGGCATTGTGCGGAATAACACACGCGGACGGCAGACGCTGCACTTGGATTATGAGGCGAAGATGCCGATGGCGCTGAAGCAGATGCAGGCGCTGGCGGAGGAGGCGGTGGCGAGGTTCGCAGTGCGGGATGTGGCGGTGCTGCACAGGCTAGGACGGTTGCAGGTGGGGGAGACGAGCGTGCTGATTGTGGTGGCGAGCGCGCATCGCGGGGCGGCGTTTGAGGCTTGCCGCTGGGTGATCGATACGCTGAAGAAGACGGTCCCGATCTGGAAGAAGGAGACGTTTGTGGACGGGGCGGAGTGGGTGGACGGAGAGCCGTTCCCGCCGGACGTGGCCTTGGAGTGAAGAGACGGAAGTTGCTGCGGGTCTGCCGGCTGAGATTTGGGTGCAAGTTGAGTTTAGGGCTGGGCCGGAGGAACTGCGGCAAGCTGCTCCAGCGGGACGAGAGCGCCGTCTCTCCGAAGCTTCTTCACGGCAAAGATCGAATGAGCATAAGAAGCGGCGGAAAGATGAGGTAGAACTGCTCCTCCACGGCAAGCGACCAGGTATGGAGCAGAGGGCCGTCCGCGACGAAGTACGAGGTCTTGGTCCAGAAGTAGACGATATAGCTTAAAGCAACCGTGACGAGCAGAACGAGGAAGAGCGCGGGCAGGATGCGGCGGGCGCGGCGCTCATAGAACTTGGCGAGGCTGAAGGTGCCCTGGGTGAAGTCCTTCATCAAAATCGCCGTGATGAGATAACCGGAGATGACGAAGAAGATGTCGACGCCGACGTATCCGCCGGAGATGGGGGAGAAGTGCAGATGGAAGGCGATGACGGAAAGAACAGCGACTGCCCGCAGGCCATCGATATCGCGGCGATAGCCTCTGGACAAGGATGATGCATTCTTCCTATGCGGTAGGATAAGTGAAAACTTTTTGGACACCATCTGCCTCTACGACGGCAGTCGCGCGCTTGGTCTGCGGGATTTTGGAGCAAGGATGGTGTCTCGTGGAAGGAAGAGTGCCCTGCCGGCCTAGAATCATCTTCACCCGAGGACCGTCTTATAGTAGAAGGGTTTGCTCCGCGGCACGAGCCGCAGGCTGAGTGGAACGATTTGTGGTGTTTGGGGTCTTTGTGCGGGTTGAACTGGTAAGTG
>CAXTRZ010000288.1:0-1249 GCA_964246715.1 uncultured Acidobacteriaceae bacterium
TGATGCACACGGTGGTGGATGAGGTGGTGATTGCGCTGCCGGTAAAGAGCCAGTGTGAGGCGGTAGAGTATGCGATCGGAGTGTGCCAGTCATTGGGGATTCAGGCGCAGTACTTTACGGACTTCTTCAGCACGTCAATCACGAAGCGGCACAGTCCGGGCGGGGCGCATGGCGTGGTGCTGGAGGTGGTGCATGATGACTGGCGCCGGTACATCAAGCGACTGATGGACGTAGTATTTTCCGCGCTGCTGCTGGTGTTCTTCTCCCCGGTCATGGCGGCGGTGGCGCTGGCGGTGAAGCTGACCAGCCCCGGGCCGGTGTTGTTCCGACAGGAGCGGTTCGGGTTGAATAAGCGGCGGTTCTACATGCTGAAGTTCCGCTCCATGATGGTGGATGCGGAGTCGAAGCAGGCGGCAATCGAGCACCTGAACGAGACCGCGGGGCCTGCGTTCAAGATCAAGAACGATCCTCGAGTGACGCCCATCGGGAGCTTTATCCGGAGGTTTTCGCTGGATGAGTTGCCGCAGCTTTTGAACGTGCTGGGCGGATCGATGAGCCTGGTGGGGCCGCGTCCGCTTCCGCTGCGAGATGTGAATCGCTTCTCCGAGGCGTGGCTGATGCGGCGGTTTTCCATGAAGCCGGGGATTACCTGTCTCTGGCAGATCGGCGGGCGGTCAAACACGGTCTTCGATCGCTGGATTCAGTTGGATCTGGCGTACATCGACGGGTGGAGTCTGTGGCTCGACACGAAGATCCTGCTGAAGACGGTGCCGGCGGTGGTGACGAGCCGGGGAGCGTCCTAGAGACAGTCGTCAGTGCTCCGTTCCCCGTTGTTCGTTATGAGTGGAAAAGTGGCATGTAGATGGTTACTCAGATCATTAATAGAAGCTAAGTGGCTTGATTTGTGATATTTGACTCAGAAGGACGGGGGAGGAAGGCTTACGCAGACTCCCCTGAGCGTCAGAGGGCTTTGCGGACGACGCGGCGGACGGTCTCGGCGACGAGGCCGTAGAGGATATGCGAGACCATCTCGCTGGACTTCTCGCGCGTGGTCTGGTCGGCGGGTTGGGCGGAGAGGCCGAGGGCGGGCAGGGCGCCCTCGTGGGTGAGGGCCATCAGGGTCATGCCGAAGTTGATGCCCTCGCGCGCAGTGGCGGCGGGGTAGAACTCGGCGAGTGCGCCGTAGGCTGCGCCGGTGGCGGCCCCGAAGACCCAGTGGATCGTCTCGGTGGCAACGACCTTGGAGGTG
>CAXTRZ010000288.1:1259-3712 GCA_964246715.1 uncultured Acidobacteriaceae bacterium
CCTTTTCAGCAACAGATTTGGCGGCGGTGGCGACGAGGCCGCCGATGAGCCCGGCGAGAACGCCCTTGGCCAAGGACTTGGCACCGGGGGCGACCTGGGGCTGAGCGTTGGCGGGCTGGGCGAGTTTCTGCTCGATGAAGTTGAGAAGGATGTTGGTGGCCATGAGTTCCTCGGTGGTTGTGATGCGGGATTCGTGCGAAGCGTTCCAGGAGCCGGGTCCGGGATGGGACGCGAGCAAACCGCCGATGGAAAATGTGAGGCCGGGGACTCATGCCTGGATGATTTCTTCCGATGATGCGCTTGAGGAGACGTCCATGTTATCTGTATCTCGTCCTAAGCTTTCGTATCTCGCATCTGCCGCGTGCGTTCTGCTTGCCCTGACTGGATGCACGGGTCGCCTGATCCCGCCGTCAGCCAACCAAAACATCTCACTGCACATGCAGGGTAAGATTCACGGCGGCCAGCAGCCGGTTGTCGGCGCCACCATTCAGCTGTATGACATCAGCTCGGCCTATGGCGGATCTCCGGGCGCTACTCCTCTTATCGGTACGAACGTGACGAGTGACGTCAACGGCGGGTTCAACATAACGGGAGACTATACGTGTCCTAATGCAAACGACCAAGTTTATCTGGCTGCGGTTGGCGGAGATGCAGGCAGCGGCCTGAACAGCGATCTGGTGATGATGACGGCTCTGGGAAACTGCGGCAGTCTGACTGCATCCTCCTACATCTGGGTAAACGAAGTGACGACAGTGGCGACCGTCTTCGCGTACGCGGACGATTGGGATTCGGGTCAAATTACCGGCGCCAACATCACCGAGCTGTATGACGGGAACGAGTATGGAAATTTTCTTTCGCTCGTCGATCCCACGACTGGCGTTGCACTGGCGACGAATGGGTCCGGTGTTCAACTGCAGATCAATGCGCTGGCGAACACGCTTTCGGTGTGCATCAACTCCTCCACCGATATCAATGGAGACTCGCCGGCATGCGATAACTTGATTACGATAGCGGCTGCGGGGAACTCCGGCACGGCTTCCAATGACTCGGCGCAGGCGATGTGGGTGATCGCGGAAAATCCCAACTACGACCCGATGGACGAGTACAACGATGCGCCGCCCTCCCCGCCATTCCAGCCGACGCTGACATCGGCTCCGCAGGGTTGGAATCTGGGGATCGTTCCAGGAAACGGGTGTGTGAAACAGGGGGCTCCTGAAAGCCGCGTTGTAAGGCGCTCGGCGCACCCACGCTGCTAGAGCATTTTCCCTGCTGATGGGGTTCCCGAATCAGGCATGCGGTGGCGAGAGAACGCCCAATAGGTGTCGTGGCACCAGCTACACCTGCAGGGAAGATGCGATAGCGTTCAGCCGTAGTAGGCGGCGGGGTCGGTCTGGTCTTTCCGGCCAGCGGCTCCGCCGCTTTTGATTGCGCGGAAGAGCGGGGTGAGGACGGCTGCGACGGCGAGGTTGAGGAGCAGGGCAGGGACGGCGGCGTACATCTTGCCGAAGTAGGGGACGGGGTAGACGGAGGACTTGAGGCCGAGGGTGACGACCATCCAGGTGCCGGAGGCCATGCCTGTGAGCCATCCGGCGAAGAGCGCCCAGGGGTGGAAGAAGCGGGTGAAGACGCCGCAGACGACGGCGGGGAAGATCTGGCCGATCCAGATGCCGCCGAGGAGCTGCATCTCAATGGCATAGGTGGCGGGGAGCTTGAGGACGAAGATCAGAGCGCCGAACTTGACCAAGACAGAGACGAGCTTCGCTAGTCTGGATTCTTGCAGCGGGGTCATGGGGGTGCGGACAAGCTCGCCCCAAAGATTGCGGGTGAAGAGGTTGGAGGCGGCGATGGACATGATGGCCGCGGGGACGAGCGCGCCGATGGCGATGGCGGAGAGGCAGAAGCCGGCGAACCCCTCAGGAAACATCTTGAGAAAGAGCAGGGGGACGGCGGCGCTGGTGTCTTTTGTCACGACCCCTGCTGCCAAGGCGATGTAGCCGAGGAGGGCGACGAGGCCGAGGAGGAAGCTGTACGCCGGGAGCATGGCGGCGTTGCGGCGAATGGTGTTGGCGGAGCTTGCGCTGAGGACGGCGGTCGCGGTGTGGGGGTAGAGCATCAGGGCGATGGCGGAGCCGATGGCGAGGGTGCTGTATCCAAGAAATTGACCGTGGGCGAGGTGGATGGAAGCGGGTGGCGTGTGGGCGGCGAGGGCCCGATCGGCAAGCTCGAAGACACGGGCGTAACCGCCAAGGCGGATGGGCAGCAAGATGAGGGCGACGAGGACCATGACGTAGAGCATGACGTCCTTGACGATGGCGATGACGGCGGGAGCGCGAAGGCCGGAGGACCAGGTGTAGGCGGCGAGGATGATGAAGGCAGCGGCGAGGGGCCACTCGCCGTGAATGCCGAGGGCGGCGATGACGAGCTTGCCGAGGTCGCGTTGCGGGAGGCGGCGC
>CAXTRZ010000289.1:0-3689 GCA_964246715.1 uncultured Acidobacteriaceae bacterium
AACCAGGACGCAATCACCGCCTGCAGATTACTGTGCTCATACTCACCCAAGTTCCGCTCCTCTAGGACGCCGTCCACAAAATCGCAGTCAGGACGGTAAGCCGTGTGGAGATACTCCTCCATGCTGATGAGCCCAGGAACAGTCTGCGTCGCTGCCGCCATGGTTCCCTCCGTCCTTCCATTATGCTCCAGAGCCAACACTCCGCTTCCCATACGCCGCCCGAGCCCGCTCTACCGCCTCATGGTGCTTCTCCGCCCACTCCCAAACCCCGCAGAACGCCGCCGCCAAGCTCTCCCCAAGCCCCGTCAATTCATACTCCACCTTTGGCGGTACTACGGGGTACACCGTCCGCGTCACAAACCCGTCCCGCTCCATCTGTCGTAACGTCTGCGTCAACATCTTCTGGCTGATCCCGCCCACTAACTGCGCCAGCCCACTGAACCGTACCGTCCCATGCTGCGCCAGTGCCTCCAGCAGCAACAGCGTCCACTTATCCGCCACCCGCCCGATCATCTCCTCCACCAGCCGGTCGATCTCCGGCGCAGCGTTCTTGCCCTTCGGCGACTCGATCCGAACCGCATCCAACCCCGTGCTTACAGTCGTCTTCCGCGTCTGCGCCAATACGTACCTCCAGGTAAGTCACTCACAGCAAAGTGCCTACTTCTCAATGGAAACATACTCTCTTACAGTAACTTGAGGAGAACTCAGCACTCATGAACCTCAATGCAAAAAACACCATCCTCATCACCGGCGGCGGCTCCGGCATCGGTCGCGGCCTCGCCGAAGCCTTCCACAAGCTCGGCAACCACGTCATCATTGCCGGCCGTCGCCAGAACCTCCTGGATGAGGTCGCCGCCGCCAACCCCGGCATGGCCGCCCACGTCCTTGACGTCGCCGCCCTCGTCCAAAATCCCCCCAGCCTCCAAGCCTTCGTCGCCGACGTCACCGCCAAATACCCTAACCTCAACGTCCTCATCAACATGGCCGGCATCATGAAGCCGGAGAACCTCCTCGAAGGCGCAGACTCGTCTGTCGCGGATGACACCATCGCCACCAACCTCACCGCGCCGCTTCACCTCACCGCCGCCCTGCTTCCTCACCTCAGCAAGCAGCCCTCGGCGACCATCATGACCGTCTCCTCCGGCCTTGCCTTCCTGCCGCTCGCCACCTCACCCACCTACTGCGCCACCAAGGCCGCCATCCACTCCTGGTCTCTCTCCCTCCGCTACCAACTCAAGGACACCTCCGTTGAAGTCCTCGAGCTCGCCCCGCCCTACGTCCAGACCGAACTCGGCGGTGAGCGGCAAGCAAAAGACCCTCGCGCCATGCCCCTCGCCGACTACATCGCGGAGGTCATGGACATCCTCACCAACCAGCCCGAAGCCAAAGAGATCCTCGTCAAAAGCGTCTATCCGCTCCGCTTCGCCGGAGACGTCAACGTCGAAAAGTTCGACGCCTTCTTTGAGAAGTTCAACGACGCTTTCAAGCAGCACTAACCTAGGCAACGCAGTCATGAGCAACGCAGGTCATTCTGGCCGAAGCGAAATGCAGCCCCGGAACTTCAATCGCACAGGCCAGATTTGGATTCGTTAAGCGTCTGAACCTCAGCAGTTGTCTTTGTTTTTGCCGTTGCTTGACCCGCAAGCAAGACGAAAGCCAGCAAAAGCCAGCCGTGCTGCCTCAATCAAGGCAGCACGGCTCAGCCCATCAAACCTGCGCCAGCGAGACTCCCATCCGGCTCCGCAGCGAATCCGCAATCTGCTTCCCATGAAATCTCCCGTTCTCAATGAAGATCTCATTCGTCCGCTCTCCCGCCACAATCACCCCCGCCAGATAGATCCCCGGAACATTCGATTCCAGGCTCGACGGATCGCATATCGGGCACCGGTCGTTCGCCTCATCCAGCCGCACTCCCAGCCGCTCAATAAACTCGAAATCCGGGTGATACCCCGTCAGCGCAAACACAAAGTCGTTCGCAAGCGTCACCTTTCCCTCCGGCGTCGCGATCACCACCTCATCCTCCGTCACCCGCTCTACCGTCGACCCGAAGTAGGCCATTACCTCGCCGTTCTTTACCCGGTTGTTAATATCCGGCAGAATCCAGTACTTCACATGCCGGTGCATCGCCTCCCCCCGGTGTACCAGCGTCACCTTCGCCCCATGCCGCCACAGGTCCAGCGCCGCAATCGCAGCCGAGTTCTTCCCCCCAATCACCACCACGTTTAGCCCGAAGTACGGATGAGGCTCATGGTAGTAGTGCTTGACCTTGCTCAGCTCTTCCCCTTCGATCCCCAAATAATTCGGCAGATCGTAGTACCCCGTCGCAATGATTAGCTTCCGTGCTCGCAGCTCCGCCACCCGCCCAAACCGGTCCGTCGTCGCCACCGCGAACTCGCCGTCAGAGCCCGTCACACCTTCCACCGTGTGATATTGCCGCACATCCAGCCGGTAGTGTTCCGCCACCTTGCGGTAATACTCCAGCGCCTCGCTGCGCGTCGGCTTCTGGTTCGGGCTGGAGAACGGCATCCGCCCAATCTCGAGCAGCTCCGGCGTGGTAAAGAACGTCATATGCGCCGGATAATGAAAGAGGGAGTTGCACAGACACCCCTTATCCACCACCACCACGGAAAACCCAGCCTCCTGCGCATCAATCGCGCACGCCAGCCCCGTCGGCCCCGCTCCAATCACCAGCACATCGTAAATTGTTGCGCTCACAGCATCCATACCTCTATCCTATGGATGCTCTTCCGCTACAACAAGCCCAACGAATGACACTAGCGTGCCGGACAACGTCCGGACCCACGAGTCTTGAATCACCCTGACAACCAATACCCGTCACGAAGTGACCGTACCACGCGCAGTGGGCTCGTCCGGCAGGACCGTCTTTCCGCCAATCAATCGATCGGCTCCGGCACAACCAGCTTATGCGCAATCGCAAACAGCGCCAGCTCCAGCCGCGTTGAAACCCCGGTCTTATCGAACACATTGCTCAAATGCCGCTTCACCGTCTCCTCCGAGATCGTGAACTGCCGCGCAATGTCCTTATTCGAGCACCCTTCCACGATGCACTGCACCACCTCCAGCTCTCGCGGCGTCAGCCCATACGTCTTCCGCTCCGGAACCGCCGCGGCCTTCGCCATCAGCTCATGCAGCGCCTTCAGCAGGTTTGCCACCCGCTCACCGCCAATCCAGTAGTCCCCCTGCAGCACCGCCCGTAGGGATTGCGAAAGATCCCCCGCTACTGAGTCTTTCAGCACAATCCCCCGTGCGCCAATCTGCAGCGCCTCGATGATCTGCTGCGTTGAGATCGTGCTCGTCAGCAAAATAATCTTCACCCGCGGCGACTTCGACATAATTGCCTTCATCGCCTCGATCCCAGGCAGTCGCGGCATCAGCAGGTCCAGCAGCAGAATGTCCGGCTCCAACTCCAGCGTCTGTTGAATGGCAACATCACCATCCTCCGCCTCGCCCACCACCTCGAAGCCTTCCTCGTTCTGCAGCATGTTCTTTACGCCGAAGCGAACCACCGGATGGTCGTCGGCCACCACAATCCGGATCACGCCCGGCACCGTCTGCACTGGTCGTTTGGAAGGCGTGGAAGGCAAAGCTGTCGCAGTCTTCATTCTCAAAGTCCCCATTGATCTCAAAGTCGCGTGCGCGTTCCGAGCGTACACCGAAGTAACCTATAC
>CAXTRZ010000290.1:0-1976 GCA_964246715.1 uncultured Acidobacteriaceae bacterium
AGCTCCAACCGTTTGAAGTCTCGGAGACTCCAATCACGAGGTTGCCGCCCAGCGTGTTCGCCATCGCGAAGATGTCTTTGACCAGCTCGCAACGGTCCTTCTTCTCGCTCTTGTCCCAATCCATTCCAGCCTTGTAGTCGAAATCCTTCGACTCAAAACCCTTGAGGAGTATTCGGCGTAGGGTCTCGTCAGTCTCGGTCGTCATTGATCTTCTCCATGCTGTGCGAAGGCCGCCTTTCTTAATCGTAGCAATTGTCGTTTACCCTTCCAGAAAAACACCTTCTGCTATCCCACGCGCTTGCAGTGCATACCACTCATTTGCCAGTCCGCCTACCTTCGCATCGGCCTCGCCATTTGCGTCGGCCAAGAGTTCAATGGCTTCACGAGACGCCTGCAAACACAAGTAGGCATGAACGCTGAAGAGGCTCTTTGCGAATTTCGGCTCGTAAATCGGAAAGGGCGAGATGCCGCGTTTGCCGTGCAGGACCTTTTGCTCTAGGGAGAGATGGATCAGCCCCTCTTTCGACGGATGAGCGAGGTCGTTGAGGTGACCATTCATTCGTCCCAGGTGGGGCGCAGCTCGGAACTGTGGCTGCTGTCCCTCTTTCTCCGTGCCGGCTTTGACCTCTTCGATACGGCAGAGTAGCTCCATGTCCTGCTTCAGAATCGCCGCCGATTTGGCATACGCCCCCTCGACAATCGCTCTGTGAACATGTCTGGCTCCCTGCAGGAAGTGGGCGACAAGCGCCCGTCGATATCCGCCATCAGGTGATGGCACAACGATACCTTCCTCGGCAGCAATGGCCTTCAAGAAGAGCTCCAACGCGGACCGGCGATAGTCCTCCATGTAATGGAGTTGAGTCAGCGTTTGGTCGCGCACCTTTGCGCGTGCCAGGGCGTCGCATCGTTCGAAAGTGTTTAGATCACTGTACGGCGAGAATTTCGGAATCTTTGGCATGGAAGTCTCTTCAGATTTCAGCTGGGCGATTCTGCACGGCAACGTCTGTACTTCCTTCGATTTTCCCGCATGCGTTTGTGATTCGTAAGGCAAACGGATTCCTCTTTATCTCCAGCCGCTTCGCGTCTTCCGCCTTTTTCTTTAGGGGCGGGCCTGTTCCTGCCCGCAACGCCGGCCCTGAAAAGCCGGTGCGCCCACGCGCACCCGACCTCCGCAAAGCAACAGCAAGAGCAAAAGCGCTGAGGGCTGCGCCCTGGCGCGGCGCAAGGGGTGTCCCCATAATTTTCGTTCCGAAAATCACGCGATAGAGCCGCGCCCTCCGCTGCGCTCCGCGTGGGAGATACCCCACCCCATTGCACCTTGCCGCCCTGCCAAGACCTTTCCGCTTATTGCGGCATGTACATGCCGCGCGCTTCACAACGCGGAAAAGACCAAGGCAAAGACGACAAGGAGACAAGACCATGAGCAGCGCAGCAACCCCCATGAACAGCAAGAAGCCCACCACGAAACAGGAGCTTATCGCCGCCAACATAAAACTGCTGATTGAGCAGTTGGAGGCCGGACACTCCGAAGCCCTCACCGACTACCTGACAGCGATGAGCCGCTTTCACAGCTACAGCTTTGGAAACGTGCTGGAGATTGCTCGGCAGATGCCGACCGCCACGCGCGTTGCCGGGTTTTGGGCGTGGAAGAACATGGGCCGCAGCGTGAACGCCGGAGCGAAAGGCATTCGCATCCTTGCTCCCATCGTCGGCGTTCGCCGCAAGAAGGACGAGGAAGCGCAGAAGGACATTACCAAGCAGAACGAGCGTGTGTTGGTTGGCTTTCGCAATGCCTACGTGTTCGACATCAGCCAGACCAACGGCGTTGACCTTCCAGAGATGGAGCACGTCAGCGGCGACCCCGGCGAGAGCATCGAGCGGCTGGCCGCTTTCTTGGAAGCGCAAGGCATCGTGCTTGTCTACAACGTGAAGATCGCGCCTGCGCTCGGTTGCAGCTATGGCGGGCGCATTGCCAT
>CAXTRZ010000290.1:1986-3685 GCA_964246715.1 uncultured Acidobacteriaceae bacterium
GACGCTCGTTCACGAACTGGCGCACGAGATGTTGCACAAGGCCGAGCGCCGGACGGCTACCACCAAGACCGTGCGCGAGACCGAGGCCGAGGCCGTGGCGTTTGTTGTGGGTAAAGCCGTGGGTTTGGTGACGGGCAACGCATCCGCTGACTACATCAGCCTCTACCACGGCAACGCATCGCTTCTGGCCGAGAGCTTGGAAGTCATCCAGCAGACCGCCAGTGTCATTCTCGCCGCGCTGGAGCCGCCGATGCAGGACGAGGCAGAGGCGACCGAAGCGCAGCAGACCGAGGAAACACGACTCGCGAAGGCGGCGTAATGGACACCGTGCTTCGCATCCTCAAAGCGGCTGGAGGCTGGCATCACGGCCTTTGGCTCCACATCGACAACCCGCCTTATATGGCAGTGGTCATTGAGGCGACCGACGAGTCAGGGCCATGCGGCCTTCCTGCTATCTCTGTTTGCCACTACGGAGAGCAGAACGGCGACGCCATGCGCGCCCCCGAGATGCTTTTCGAGGTGAGCCGGTGGGGTTCGCTGAACCCGTACTACTGGCGCAATGACTACGTCGGCATAGAGCAGTGGAGCCGCTTTATCGAAGGCGCGAACTACTGCTACCACACGCAGCTACACGAACAGCACGAGGTATTCGCCAAGACGTGGGACAGGAACCTTCGCCAGCAGGGATTCGCTGACGTGTTCGACCCGCAGAAGCACCGCCGCAGCTAGACACAAGTTCACCGCCCACGGAGCGGACTTGCAGAGTAGCGCGTGTGCGCCCCACAACCACCACGAGACAACCAGCCCACAGGAGGGCAACATGCAGGACAGCAGCGCTTTCCAATACATCGCCATCGACCAGATACACGAGTCCACCACAAACCCCCGCCAGACCTTCGAGCCTTCCAAGCTGGAGGAGCTTGCCGAGAGCATCCGGCAACATGGCCTCATTCAGCCCATCACCGTACGCCCGAACTCGGATGGCTTCGAGATCGTTGCGGGTGCGAGGCGCTTCCGTGCCGCGCAGCTTGCCAAACTGTTTTCACTCCCCGCCCGCATCGTGGAACTTACCGACGCCGCCGCAATGGAATGGCAGTTGGTCGAGAATTCGCAGCGTGTGGACGTTCACCCCTACGAGGAGGCGCAGGGCTTCCAGCGCCTATTAGACCTGCCCGGCTATGACGTGGCCGCGCTTGTCGCCAAATCGGGCAAGAGCGCAGCGCATATCTACGCTCGCCTGTCTCTGCTGCAACTCATTCCCGCCGTGTCAGAGGCGTTCATCCAGGAACGCATCAGTGCCAGCCACGCCAACCTCATCGCGCGCTTGCCGCAGGAACACCAACAAGCCGCCTTCGAGAACTGCTGGCGCAAGGACTGGCAGGACAAGGAAGCGCACTTACTCCCCGCCAAACACCTTTCGGCGTGGATACAGACCAACCTCTACCTCAACCTTGCTGATGCGCCGTTCGACCGTGAAGACACCACGCTCAAGCCCGAAGCTGGAGCCTGTGCGACGTGCCCACGCCGCAGCGGTTTCAACACCAGCTTGTTCGCGGACGTGCAGGGCGACCAGTGCCTTGACGCGCCCTGCTTTCAAGCCAAGGTGACAGCCCACATCGACCGCCAGCTTGCCGGCCGACCGGAGCTTGTGGCCATCGAGACAGCATGGAGAAGTCCCAAGGAGCAGCGTCCCGGCGCT
>CAXTRZ010000291.1:0-3685 GCA_964246715.1 uncultured Acidobacteriaceae bacterium
GCGGACAAGGGGCGCGGGTCATTCCGATGACCGATGCCGACCATTACCGCCATTGCACCTCGTTCCTCAACCCCTCGTACGCCGAGCGGTTTGACTACGACACCCTGCAAACCTTCGATCCCTCGCTTTCGATCCAGGAGAATTGCTGGCACAGCGAAGGGAACGGCCAGCCGGATTTCGGCTTCTGGATGGATGGACATTATCACACGACCATCGTCCTGACTCGCTGGCCAAAGATGACTTTCCCGGGAATCATCCATCGGCTCACAAATCTCCGGCTTCTTGATTACACGATCACGGTCAACGTCGATCCGATTCCGATCCGACAGGAGATCCTCAAAGAAGAGAAGGCGCACGAGAGACTGGCCGGTGATTTCTCCAGCGAAAAGAAGCTTTCGCTGGTCACGGTCATGCAGAAGAAGGAGCGCAAGATCGCCGCGCTGATGCAGGGGCACACGCTGCCCTTTAACGCCCTCTTCGTTGTGCGCGTTTGGGACAAGACGAAGGCCGGCCTCTCGGCCAAGGCGACGGCGGTCAAAAACGCCATCAACTCGATGAACAGTGCGCAGTATTTCGAAAGCAATCTACCGAGCACGACAAAGAAACTCTTCTTCCAAACGTGGCCAGGATGGCTTTGGGGTAGATACGAACACCGCAAGCTATACGCCGAGCATCGCTATCTGGCCGACATGCTGCCGGTGAACGCCACATTTACCGGGCATCTGGAAACGGCCGAAGCCATCTACGACGGCGGGGCCTCGAATCTGGTCGGCGTCAAGACGTTCGCCGGCGCTGGCAGCGACCAGACGCCGCAGCACGCTGTGCTACTCGGCATGAGCGGGGCAGGAAAGTCGGTGACTGTGTGCGATCTGCTTTCGCAGACGGAGCACTACTACGACTACACGGTCATTATCGAAGAGGGGCTCTCCTATGGCATTTATACCAAGACTGTCGAGCCCGACGCCGAGCCGATCATCCTGCAGCCGGATGGTTCGCTCACGATCAACTATCTCGACACTGAAGGCCTGCCGCTGACACCACTGCATCTTTCCACCGCTACCGCGCTTGTAGCGCGCATGGCAGGGGTGAGCGCGGACGAGGAAAAGCAAATGCTGCGGCAGGCGCAGATCGCGAAGTACCTCAATCAACTCTACGAGGACGCCTACCAGGACTGGACCAACAAGTATCCGGACAAGGTGCTAAAGGCTGCACGGCATGCCTGTGCGCTAGCCGCCTATCGGCGCGAGCGGCTCGCGCCTGGCGCCACAACGCTCGATGCCTTTGCCGATTTCCGCGACTGGTACCGCGCAAGCGAAGACGAAGCGCACGGATTTCTGATGAGTTTCGACGAGGGCGACGTGTTGCGATTCTCTAAAGACCCGAACACCGCACGCGAAGTTCGAAACCTGGCATTCTCTTACTTCAAGCCATCCGAGTACCCCACGCATCGGATGCTCCAGGAGTTGATGCAATTGGAAGCAGGGGGCGCGGATAAAGAGCGCGTCATCCAAATTGCCACTCTGCTGCTACCGTGGTGTCGCGACGGCAACTACGGCCCACTCTTCGATGGTAAATCGAACATTTCGCTTACCGGTAAGATCGCGCACTTCGAACTGGGATACATCCCTGAATCTGCCAAGGAGCTAAAGTCGGCAGCCGGCTTCCTCATCACTAACTACACGAGGCAGCACATCATTACGATGCCTCGCGCTTTACGGAAGCGGAACGTGTATGAGGAGGTAGCTCGGTTCCTAGACATCCCTGAAGGCGAGAAAATCGTCAAGGAGAGTTACGCGCAGATGCGCAAGTTCAACACTTGGAACATTGCCATCGTCCAGCAATACAGCCGCTTCAAGGAGAGCCGCATCCGATCCGCTGTTTTTGGCAATAGCCGCCAGTTCTTCCTGATGCGGCAAAGCGACCGGGCTGATCTGGAAGACATGTCGCAGGACATAGCTCTGCCGGAGGTCACGCGGCAGACGATCATGAGCTATCCGTTGCCCGACCAGCAAGCCGGGCAAAAGTTCGCCGCGTTTACGTACTGCCATCTCGACACACTGCGTCCGATCTGCGGCACGGTGCATAACGTGGCGTCTCCGGAGATGTTGTACTGCAGCAGCACGAGCGGCGAACACTTCGACCGACGAGCACGCGAGCTCAAACAACACGCGGACATCATCGAGGGAATAGTCGCCCACTCGGACCCTTCAGCGGAGCCCGAACCAGTTCCATGAGTATGAGAGTCATCACGATCTCGCTATTGCTAACTACCTGTATGCTTCTCGCAGCCTGCGAGGGGACGACCCGCGTAGTCACCGACGCGGCTACCACAGGTGCCGGCGCGTTAGCTGCAAACGAGCTGAGCCACGGAAATCCGCTCATTACAGCAGCCGGGGGCGCCGGCGGCCTTCTGGTCGGTGAAGCGCTGAACTACGCCAACGACAGCAATGCGAAGAAAGCTTACGCGAGCGGCTTCGACAAAGGGCGCAGCGACGCGGTGAAGCAACAATACTGGGTGATGGTCAACCAGCAGAAAGCCGCTGAGGGCCACGAGTTCGACGAGCACATCAGCCTCTATGACCTCCCGGTGCCCGAGCAACAGATCGACGGTGTGATCCTCAAACCCACTGTCAAGACTCTGAGAATTGAGGAGTAGCACACCAAGGACGGCGCAGAAGCAGACAAGTATAACAGTTCCAACAATCAACGTAACCGCACTGACACGCAACAAATCACATGAATAGACCAATCCTCATCACCTTGATAGTAGTAGCAACCGCGCTCCCGTCGGCGCGGGCGCAACTCGTCGTCGAAGATGTGGCGTCGATCGCGCAGAACTCAGTCAACCAGATCGTGGATTTGGCGAAGTATATCCAGATGGTCGCCAACCAAGTTCAGCAGCTCGACAGGATGACGCAGGCGCGTCAGCAAGTGACCTCCTTCACGAAAGCGTTCGGTGATCCTTCGCAGATAACCAATGTGATCGGTGCCAACCAGTTGGTTGGCAGCCTGGGGCAGGCGGGTGTTGGGCGATCACTGAGCTCTTTGCAACAAAGCGCCTCGGGCAGCCAGTCGCTTGCGAACAATGGCAATGGTCTTTACCAGAGCATCACCAACACGGCGCTTTCGGGTATCTCCATTCCGCGGGCGACCAAGGATTACCGGCCCTTCGGCGCTGTAGAGAACGCATCGGCTAACTACACGAACGTCTACAACGACGTGATGCAGCGGCGCCAGGCGTTGAAAGCGAAGATCGCCGCCACCATCAACGAACTGCAAGCCGCGACGACAGATGCGGAAACTCAAAAGCTGCAGGGCGTGCTCACCGGGCAAGCAGCGCAACTCCAAGCCATCGATCACGAGATCGACAACGCGACCTCCCAGTCTGTCGTGCAAGACATCGCCAACCGCAACAACCAGCAAAAGCAGCAGCAGGCGCAGAACGAAGAAGTCGCAGCAGACCGCCAGGACGCTCTGACGAAGTTCGGGGCAATGATGGTTCCCGACGTAAACAATGATCTGCGCTTCGGAGGGAGCGTCCGGCAATGAAGCGGCTGCTTATCATTCTTCTGATTGTCGCCATCGCGGGCACAGTTTGGCTTCTCATTCAGAAGGGTAGCGCCCGGCACAATGCCAAAGGGGCTGCTGGCACATCCAGGCAAGAAAGTGTCGGACACGTTGCCCT
>CAXTRZ010000292.1:0-3683 GCA_964246715.1 uncultured Acidobacteriaceae bacterium
GAGTGAAGACGGAAGCACGCGAAACGATTGAAGCGAGCTCCGTTGGCGCATGCGTGATGCGGCAATGTAAGCGAGGGAGATGACCATGGTCTCCGAGAAGTAGGAGTAGAAGTCGAAGATGGGGCTGATCATGGCGAGGATGAGGATGAGGGTATAGATGGAGCCGGCGCGAACGATCCAGGCGCGATCCCCGCGGAGTCCGGCGAGGGCGAGCAGCATCCAGCCGAGGAGGAAGATGGCTGCGCCGAGGACGCCGCCGTCAAGAACAATTTCGATGTAGCCATTGTGGGCCTGACCGGACCAGGGGACGGCGGCGAGCAGGGCGTCGCGAGCGCCCTCTACGCCATAGCCGACGAGGACTCCGTCGAAGGCGAGCTCCTTGGCCTTCTGCCAGACTTCCTTGCGGCCATCCATGGTGGAGAGCTCGTTATCGACCTTGTCGCCGTAGATGGAGGAGGCGACGGAGGTGGCGTACTTTTCCGGGATAAGGTCTGAGACGCCGGCAGCGCTGAGGGTGATGGCGACGGTGGCGATGCCGAGTGCGGCGCAGATGGCGAAGGTTTTGACGGGGGACCAGCGGCGCTCCATGAGGTATCCGCCGAGGCCGATGAGGACGAGCATGGCGGTAGCGGTTTTTTCACCGGCGAGGATGTTGATGACGACAAGGAGAAGCTGCGGAACCCAGCGCCAGCGGCCTCCGAGGACGCGGCCGAGGAGGAACATGAGGGTGCAGGTTTCGGCGACGGAGTTGGGGTGGGTATCGAAGAGGGAGAGGCGGTTGCGGTGGGTCCACTCCTCGGAGAGGATGAGCGGGTAACGCGAAGGGAGGGCGGCTCCGACGGCGAGGCCGATGGTGCAGATGGAGATGTAGCCGACGTAGAAACCGTTGAGGAACTTCCACGTGAGATCCGCCTGAGCCATGAGCCACCCGATGCCGAGCACGGCGAAGAGGATGAGGGATTTGGTGATGCTGAGGACGGGGCTGAAGGACCGGTACGAGGAGGCGAAGGTGAAGAGGCCGTAGAGCGCCATGAGCATGAGGCCGACCTGCGGAGCCTTGCGGCGCGGGGCGTGGCGCAGCATGAGCAGGGCCATCATGCAGGCGATGGCGACGGAGCCGGTTTCGAGGACGGCTTCCATGCCGAGGGGGGAGCTGAGGGGATCGCGCTTGATGTACTTCCAGAAGGAGATGCTATAGATGAAGCCGATGGCGAAGGCGAGATGGGTGTGGGAGAAGCCTTCTCGCCGAGACCGCGTCCGCGCCGGGATGTTGATGGGGGCCGTGTTGAATGGAACGAGCTGTGAGGGGAACGACTGTGAGTGGAACGACATGGGCGCCTTTGCGGGTTCGGTTAGATCTTGGTGAGCGTGGTGCTGGTGCGGCCGAGCTTTGGCTGAGGGTAGAGGAGTTGGTCGAAGAGACGGGCGATGGAGCCGCAGGTGGTCTCCAGCGAGAAGTAGGTGCGGACGCGGCGCCTGCCGGCGTCAGCCATGCGGGCGCGAAGGGCAGGGTTGCTGAGGAGCAGGGAGATCTCGCGGGCGAGCTCTTCCGCGCTGCCGGGGGCAAAGAGGAGGCCGGTCTCATAGGGGACGATCTGCTCGGCGATGCCGCCGGCGCGGCTGCCGATGACGGGCGTGCCGGCGGCCATGGCTTCAATGACGATGCATCCGAAGGGTTCAGGCTGGATGGGCGGGGCGACGGCGATATCGAGCGCGGCGAAGACGGAGGCGGGATCCTCGGTGTCGCCGAGGAGATGGATGACGTTGTTGAGGGCGCAGGCGGAGATGAGGTCGCGGAGGCGGGTTTCATGGTCCTCGTTGCCGGGGGAGGGAGAGCCGACGAAGACGAAGTGGGCTTTTGGAAAGCGCTCATGCAGGAGGGATGCGGCGCGGACGAGGACTTCCTGGCCTTTGCGACGCCACTTGATGCGACCGACGACTCCGATGAGCTGAGCATCTGGCGGAAACTGGGCGCGGAAGGCGGCGACGCGGGCGGGATCGGTGATGGAGGAGGAGGCGTCAAGGCCGTCATAGACGACCTGAATCTTGTTCTGGAAGCGCGGATCGAATTGGTCGCGGACGCAGGCGGAGATGGCGACGATGGCGGAGGAGAGGTGATGGACCAAGCGCTGGTATGGGCGCCAGAGAATGCCGAACTCGTGGAGGAGCTCACGGACGTGCCAGACGTGCGGGGTGCCGGTGAGCAGGGCGGCGACCGAGGGTGAGGGCATGACGACGGTGTTGGTGTGGACGACGTCAATGTGCAGGCGGCGGATGAGGCGCACGAGGAAGAAGATGGAGAGCGGGAGGCCGACAAGGAAGCGCAGGATGCCGTTGGGCGTCTTGAGCTGGGCGCGGTCGATGATGGAGAGGCCGGGATGTAGGTGGACGTGGACACCGCGAGCTTCGAGCATGGGGACGAGGGGTCCGGATGCGGGGAGAACGGCGTGAACTTCATGGCCGTCTTCGGCAAGGCGACCGAAGACGCGCTCCATGCAACGGCTTGCGCCGTAGATGTCTGCAGTGTTGTTGATGGAGAGAATCTTCATAGGTTGGGTCTCGTATGGAAGTTCGTGCTTCGGGTGGCACGAGACTCATCCTAGCGGCGCGGAGGCGGATCGCCGATGGAGGGATTGTCTTAGGGTCCTTCTTCCTATTCGAGCGGCGAAAACAGCGGTTTGGAGCGGGTGCATTTGACTCATTGACCGTGTTGGGCTTGAACCGCAGAATACGAGGGTAGACAGGACCGGAGGCGCGGACAGCGTCCTGGGAGCCATGTTCTACAGGCAAATTTAAAGGGGACTTATGAGTCAGAAACGTTATCTGGTGACCGGCGGAAGCGGGTTTATCGGAGCCAATTTTATTCGCGAGGCGTTGTGGCGCGATGCGGGTCTCGAGATTCTGAACCTGGACGTGGTGCCTTCCAAGGACACGGAGAACAACCATCTCTGTAAGCAGTGCGACATCCTGAATGCGGCTGCGGTGATGCGGCAGTTTCAGGCGTTTCAGCCGACGCATGTGATCCATATGGCTGGACGAACGGATATGTTCGGCACGAAGGTGGATGATTATGTGGCGAACCATGCGGGAACGGAGAACGTGATTGCGGCGGTGAAGGCGACGCCGACGGTGAGGAATGCGGTGTTTACGTCCAGCCAGTTTGTGGTGGGGCCGGGCGCGCTGCCGACGAGCGACGAGGAGTTTCGTCCGCATACGATCTACGGGCAGAGCAAGGTGCTGTCCGAGAAGGCGGTGCGCGGCGCGGAGTTGCAGTGTGCGTGGACGATCATCCGGCCAACGAACGTATGGGGGCGATGGCACCCGCGGTATCCGAGCGAGTTCTGGAGGGTGCTGAAGCAGGGGCGATACATCCATCCGGGCGGGCGGCGGGTGATGCGCTGCTATGCGTATGTGGGCACTGTGGTGGATCAGACGCTGGCGATCCTGGCGCGCGAGGATGGCGGGCTGCATGGGCGAACGTTTTATGTGGGCGACAGTCCGATCGACCTGTTCGAGTGGACGAATGCGTTCAGCAAAGAGTTGACGGGCAAGCCGGTGCGCGTGGTGCTGGGAATGGATACGCGAGAGAGCGGCCCGTGGATCGCCGCGACGCTCATCGCGGGGTTGCGTGAGGGTGGCGCGGAGGTAGAGTTCGCGGGCGTGATCACGACGCCGGCCATCGC
>CAXTRZ010000293.1:0-2378 GCA_964246715.1 uncultured Acidobacteriaceae bacterium
GTAGTAACGAGACCGCGCCGCCTCTAGCACCCGCTGCCGCTCCGCCCCGGCAAGCTCCTGCGCATGCGCGCCCACCGGCCCCCACACCAGCGCAAAGATCACGGCAACAAGGCGCATCCGCATACAAGCCTCGAGTCTACCTCGATCATCGCCTCATTCGCCCAAACGCGGCCCCTACCTTCCGCCGCAACTCTGCCTCTTCCTCGGGAATCAGCCTGCTGACGCCGCTACCTTACTGAGCCGATCCCTTACTCAAAGACCCTGCCGCTACACTTACCCTATGGCACGTCGTCCCAAGCAGGAAGAGATTGACATCCCCACCTGGCTCCGCAACCTTCCCAAGGCAGAGCTTCATCTCCACCTCGAAGGCACCGTCACCCCCGAAACCCTCGTTCAGCTCTCCGCCCGCCACGACGCGCAACCCCTCACCTTGGACGCCGCCCGGGCCCTCTACATCTACTCCGACTTCCAGGCCTTCCTTATGGCCTTTAAAGCCGTCTCCGAACGCCTCCAAACCCCAGAAGACTTCGAGCTCATCGCCTATGAGATGATCAAATCTCTGTCCGCCCAGGGCGTCGTCCACGCCGAGGTGTACATCTCCTGGGGCATCCTCTTCCGCTTCAAACCCCACCTTGAGATCCCCGCCATCATGGACGCCATCGAGCGCGCCCGCCTTCGCGCCGAACAGGAATTCGGCGTCTCCGTCCTCTGGATCATCGACGCCGTCCGCCACTTCGGCCTGGAAGAAGCCGCTCGTGTCTTCCGCACCGCCGCCGAACTCCGCCTCCAGTACCCCAGCATCATCGGCATCGGCATCGGTGGCGATGAGGCCCGCGGCCCCGCCGAGCCCTTTCGCGCCCTCTACGCTGAAGCCCGCGCCGCCGGCCTACGCCTCACCGTTCACGCCGGCGAATCCACTGGCCCCGTTCTCGGCCCCGCCGAAATCTGGTCCGCTCTCAACATCGGCGCAGAGCGCATCGGCCACGCCCTCGCCGCCCAGCATGACGCTGACCTGCTCCTGATCCTCGCCGAACGCCAGATCCCCCTCGAGCTTAATCTCACCTCAAACCTGCGGACAGGATGCTGCCCCGCCATCGACCAGCACCCCGTCCGTGAGTACTTTGAGGGCGGCCTCTTCCTCACCCTCAACTCTGACGACCCACCCATGTTCGGCTCAGACCTGCTTGGCGAGTACATCCTTGCCCAAAAAGAATTCGCCTTCACCCTCGATCAGATGCGCGAGTTCGCCGCCAACTCCATCGAGGCCAGCTTTCTCCCCCCCGACCGCAAGCTCAAGCTCTTAGCCCAAGTCGAGCAATACCAGTAGATCGCCTCCCTAATCTGCGACCAATGGGACAGTCCAAGCTGCCCATTCCACCCCGACCAAAGTGAAAGTCACGAAGTGACCCCTCGCGCGCAGCGGGTTCTTAGGGAGCCGGGACCATCACCGCATTCGGGTCCACCTTCGGAATCCCAAAGTGTCCTCCCAGATGCAGCAGATCCAGCGGCCGCAGATCGCCGCTCACCTGTACCACGTTCATCATCTTCGCCGACCGTGTCAGCACCGTCAGATGATCAATGTCCGCCCCGGAAAAGTGCAGCCACATATCCGTGACCATCTTCCGAGGCTGCGCCGTATTTGCCGGCGTCTCGTTCGCGTTCACCATATGCTTCCACCCTGCGGCGCGATACTGCTGGATCAGCGCCATCATCGCCTCTGGGGTATAAAACGCCGGCTGCTGGTACCGATATGTGTCAAACGACACCCCAGTCAGCGCCACCGCCGCCCGATGCTCATCCATCCCCTGCGCCTCCAGCATTCCCTGCGCAAACTGCAGCATGTTCCGGTCGAACACAAACCCGCTGTGTGTCGCCGGCTGCTCAGCCAAAGAGGCAATAGTCTGGTTGAAGACTCCCGGTGGCACCGGGGTCGGCGGCGCAGGTGCGTTTGGGTCGTAGTAGTTCGGAGCCCCCGGAGGCATCTGCCCCGAGCTATACGTCTGCTGGGCACATCCCAGCCCCACTGAAGCAGCCATCAAAAACGAAGTAAAAACACTCGCAGCAGCGCGCATGGAACGATCTCCGTGCTGAGTTAGACACAACTCCGCCCGCACAGTTACGCCCTTACCCGCAAAATTCTCACCTCATTCGCTCGGTATATAAGTTCAAAGGCCTCCGGGATGACTGCCATACACCAAGACCTGACTGGCGCCACGCACTTTCATTCACAGCCGTTTCCCGCGACCAGCGGGAGCGCCTCGCAAAACCCAGAACGGCACGAAGCGCCTACTGCGCAGGCCTTGGTGCGAAGTATCCCGTCCTGGCCCGCACGCTGTACCGGTCATCCGTTGACCGCAGCAGGATCGTCCGGAAGCTCC
>CAXTRZ010000293.1:2478-3674 GCA_964246715.1 uncultured Acidobacteriaceae bacterium
GCCCGCACGCTGTACCGGTCATCCGTTGACCGCAGCAGGATCGTCCGGAAGCTCCCATCCTGCTTGAACTCCGCCGGCCTGTACTCCAAAGAGTACTGGCTCCGCAGCTCCACCTCGATGTCCCGGAACCCCAGCGCCACGTCCTCCATCTTCGTCGGAAAGAATGTCCGCCCGCCGGTCGCATTCGAGATCTTCTCCAGCACATCCCCGCCCTTGCCCCGCGTCGGGCTCGTGTCAGTCGAGATCGTATACACGATCGTCTCCGCCCGCTGACACATCTTGATCGCGTCTACCATCCCCGCGCGGCTGTAGTTATCATCGCCGTCGCTCACCAGGATCAAAGCCTTCCGCACCGCAGTCGTACTATCCGGCTTCAGGCTCAACATCTGGTCCCGGCACGTCTTATACAACGAGTCGTACAACGCCGTCCCGCCCCCCGGCCTCAGCTTCCGAATCCCCTGATCCAGCAGGTCGATATTCTGTGTGTAATCCTGCGGGATATACGTCTGCACGTCGAACCCCTCCACAAATGCCCGGTCATTCGTGTGCAGCACCTGCAGGAAGAAGTCCACCGCCGAGTCCTGCTCAAACTTGAACCGCGTCCGGATCGAGCTCGACGTATCCAGCATCACCCCCACCCGAAGCGGCAGATCCGTCAACTGCTTGAACGCCACCACCGAAGCCGGCTGCCGCCCATCGTCCAGCAGCGCAAAGTTCGACAGCTTCAGCCCCGTGATAAACCGCCCCTTCTTGTCCGTCACCGAGAACGTCAGATCCACCAGATTCGCCCGAGCCGTCAGCGTAAACGTCGGCTCATCCCCACCATTCGGCTGCGCCTTCAACACCGGCTGCTGCGTCGGAGTTCCCTGCGCCGGAGTCGCCGGCGACGCCTGCCCCGGAGCCTGCACACTTCCCTGCTCCAGCTTATCCATCATCACGGCCGTTGACGATCCAGCAGCGGCCGTCTGCCCAAACCCATGAACCGCCGCCACTGTTATCGCAGCAATCGCGCCAACCCGTACCAACCGCATCATCGGAACCCAATCTCTCACGCCGTTGATTCTACTTGTTCTCCACCACAGCCGCCCATCCTCTGTGCCCTTTGTGTCCCCCGTGCTCGTTCCTTACATCCCCTTTCCCCGCCCCGTCAGCTCCCGCATCTCCTCCACCTCGCGCGCCCGATACGGTGTCCCATC
>CAXTRZ010000294.1:0-3669 GCA_964246715.1 uncultured Acidobacteriaceae bacterium
GGGTAGACGCCGGGAGCGCTGTCCGGGTCCTTGAAGTAGAAGCTAAGCCACTCCTGGATGCCCAGGCCCTTCAGTTCCTCGCTGCGGGCGGCGAGGTCCATGAAGAGGATCAGGTCAAGCGCGAGCGGGGCGGCGAGGATGGAGTCGCGGCAGAGAAAGTCTACCTTAAGCTGCATGGGATAACCCAACCAGCCGAAGATATCTATGTTGTCCCAACCCTCTTTATTATCACCACGTGGCGGATAATAGTTAATGCGAACTTTGTGGTAGATGTCCTTGTATAGGTCCGGGTGGAGCGCGGGCTGAAAGATGTGCTCGAGGACGCCGAGCTTCGAGACCTCCTTGGTCTTGAAGGAGTCAGGATCGTCAAGGACTTCGCCGTCACGGTTGCCGAGGATGTTGGTGGAGTACCAGCCGGCGACGCCCAACATGCGGGTTTTAAAGGCCGGGGCGAGCACGGTCTTGATGAAGGTCTGGCCGGTCTTGAAGTCCTTGCCGCAGATGGGTGCGTTCATCTTGCGAGAGAGCTCATTGAGCGCGGGGATATCCACGGTGAGGTTCGGCGCGCCGTTGGCGAAGGGAATGCCTTCCTTAAGCGCGGCCCAGGCGTACAGCATGGAGGGGCTGATGCCGGGATCGTCGTCGACCAGGCCCTTCTCAAAGGCCTCAAGAGTTTGATGGACGGCGGTCTGCTCGAGGAAGATCTCTGTGGAACCGCACCAGATCATGATCTGCCGATCTGTTTTGGTCTTGAACTCGGCGATGTCATTACGGATCTGGTTGGCGAGATCGCACTTATTTTTGCCAGTCTTTGCTTTGACCGCGGTCAGACGCTTGACGTAGTGCTGGTCAAAGACGGCGGGCATCGGCTCAATGGACTCCAGGAAGGGGCGGATGGACTCAAGCTGGTCGCGATCCAGCACCTGCGCGGTCTTGGCAGCGTCATACAGGTTGCCTCCAAAGATATCCCAGCCGGTGAAGACGAGGTCTTCCAGCGGGCAGAGGCCGGCGAAGTCCTTTATGAGGGGTGAGTTATTGTCGGTACGCTTGCCGAGGCGGATAGTGCCCATCTGCGAGATGGAGCCGATTGGTTTTGCAAGGCCTTGGCGGATGGCTTCCACGCCGGCGATGAGGGTGGTGGCGACGGCTCCCATGCCGGGGATCATGACGCCGAGTTTTCCTGTATGAGGCTTGATGCTGGCCGCCGGCTGGCTTGCGGCTCCGGTTGTTGACATTTCGGGTGTGGACCTTCCGTCGTGCAATTTTTCCATTGGTGCGGAACCCTTCGATTCTAATCTCGAGGAAGGGATTTGCAAATGAACGCTAGAAGCGCATCCTGGGCGCGCAGCAGCAAACGACAGAGTAAACTGGGTGCACGCCTACTCGAGTTCGGTTCGAGGTTGTTGCTGCAGCAAGAACGCACGGCAGAGGCGTGGGCGAAATTCGACGCTCGATCCAGATCGAACATTCCAGGAACTTTGTAGGATTTGCGGCGGGCTACTCGCTCCCGACATGCCCAAAGCAGGAAACCCAGATGACGGATCCCATGCAAACAGAGATTGAGTTAACCGTAGTGATGCCGTGCCTGAACGAAGCGGAGACGCTGGAGGCTTGCATCGTCAAAGCGAAGAACTTCCTGGCGCGCAGCGGCATCTCCGGCGAGATTGTGATTGGCGACAATGGCTCAACGGATGGGTCGCAAGCAATTGCAACCAGGCTGGGGGCGAGGGTGGTGAACGTGCCCCTGCGCGGGTACGGCGCTGCGCTGTATACGGCCTGTATGGCAGCTCATGGGAAGTATATCGTCATGGGCGACTCCGATGACAGCTACGACTTCTCCGATCTGAGCCAGTTTGTCGAGCGGCTGCGCGCGGGGAATGACCTGGTCATGGGCAATCGCTTCAAGGGCGAGATCAAGCCGGGAGCGATGCCGTGGAAGAACCGCTACATCGGCAATCCGGTGCTGTCGCGGATTGGACAGTTGCTGTTCCCCTCGCACCTGGGTGACTTTCATTGCGGCATCCGCGGCTTCAGCAAGGATGCTTTTCTGCGCATGGACCTGCGGACGACGGGGATGGAGTTTGCCTCCGAGATGGTGATCAAGGCGACGCAGATGAAGATGCGTATGGATGAGGTGCCGACGACGCTTTCACCCGACGGACGCTCGCGTCCGCCGCATCTGCGGCCTTATCGCGACGGATGGCGCCATCTGCGCTTCATGCTGCTCTTCAGCCCAAACTGGCTGTTCCTGTATCCAGGCCTGCTGTTGATGGCGGTAACGTTCATTCTGGGCGTTCTGCTGGTAGCAGGGCCGGTGAATGTCGCGGGACACCAGCTCAACGTCAATACGCTCATCTACTGCGCGTTCTTTTTGCTGATCGGGTTTCAGTCAGTGATGTTTGCACTGCTCTCCCGCATCTACGCGGTGCAGGAGAATCTGTATCCCATCACCGACGCTTATAAGAGCGCCTTCAAGCACATCACGCTGGAGAGCGGACTGATTGTGGGGCTGACGATGTCGCTGGCGGGCTTTGGCCTGGCGGTGTATACGGTGTTTGAGTGGAAGCAGCAGAGGTTTGGACAACTGGATTTGTTCCATGTGGCGCGGATCGTCATTCCGGCGGCAACTTTTCTCGCGCTTGGCGTGGAGATTATGCTGTTCAGCTTCTTCCTGAGCACGCTGGGACTGAGCATCCGGCACTATGACGGCATCCGCAGAGAACTCTCTGCATGATTCCGGTGTCTGAGGTCTCAGCCGTCACCGCCGGGGCGCTGTTGCATCTTGCCGGGGCACTGGGGTGGCTGGGGCTTCTGTTCTTTTCAATCTACGGCTATGGCGGCGCGCTGCTGCGAGCGTGTGGATTCAGACGGCCGGGGTTTGCCTTAGCCGCTGCGGTTGGATTTATACCGGCCATCTTCATTGGCGGCGTACTGAACCTGCTGCAGATGGTTCGGCCGGCGGTACTGATCGGGTTCGTCATTGTTGGGGCGCTGTTCGCGGCTTATGTCGCCTGGAGCGGCCGGGGCGAGGAGATTGCGGCTGGTGCGGCTGGGCGCGGTGTGATCGCGTGGATGGTCCTGGCGGCGGCTGTGCTGGTCGGGGGTGTGAGGATTGCGGCGGCGGTTCATCCTTCCAACTATGAGCCTTCGGACGATCTAAATTTTTACTTTGCCGCGCCCGTGAAGATGATCGAGATGCACTCGTTCGCGGCAGATCCATACAGCGAGCGGCGCGTCACAAGCAGCCTTGGCGGCAACCAGTTTTTGTGTACGCTCATTCTGGCGACGCAGCCGTTGGAGTCCTTGCCGATGGCCGATATTGGGTTGGGGCTGCTCCTGCTTTTTGTGCTGTCTCTTGCGGTTGCGGAGGAGTTTGACTTGGCGGCGCTGCAGCGATACGGATTCACGCTGCTGCTGATGATCATGCCGCAGATTCGGCTGAACAGCAGCTTTGTGATCCTGCCCAGCGCTCTGTTTCTGGGCATGGTGTATCTGGCGGCGCACCGTGGGTTGAGCCGGGATCACCCGCTGCTGCAAGCGTGTTTGCTGGGCGGCGCGGCCGGTGCGGCGGCGACGATGAAGGCTACCTACATCACGCATGGCGTGATCTTTGTGCTGTGCTTGGCCCTGCTGTATCGGTGGCCGCGAAACTTTCCGGCGGCGCTGCGG
>CAXTRZ010000295.1:0-3660 GCA_964246715.1 uncultured Acidobacteriaceae bacterium
GGGTGAAGCCCATCCATTCCGCGTAGGGAATGAGGCGGTCGGCGAGTTCGTCATAGGTGAGGAACCGGTTGCCGTCGCCGCGTTGCCAGGAGCCGAGATGCACCTCGTAGATCGCCATCGGCTTGCGGCGGGGGTCGCCCTCGGCACGGGCCGTGTTCGCGGCCTGGGTGAGGGCGGCGTCGCCGGCAGTGGACTTGCAGCCGAGGGGGGCGAGCAGAACGAGGGAGAAGACGGCGGCGGGAAGAAGCGCAGCGCGGAGGACGGTTGCGCGGGAGAGATCTTTGCCGGAGGGTGTGGGCGACATGTGAGTCCTTTCGGTATTTCAGTCGATCTTGCCGGTCGAGTGTCCGGGCGGTTGGCAGTGGCGCGTAACAACTTAGACGGGCTGGAAGGACAAAGTGTTGGGTGATGACGTGGGCAAGGTTAGGTGCACGGGCGAGTTGCGGTTGGGGCGTGCTCAAGATTATAGAGCGCGCTTGCGGTTATCTCGTGGGCTGCGCAGCGTTCGCGCAACCCAAGGGCCGAGAGGGGCATCTTCCTTAGTGACACGGTACGATGGCCCAAGTTGCACGGGTGCGGTTTGTAAGGCAGGATTGAGCGGTGGTGCTGGAGCGGAAGGCGCGATACCACAGATTCGAGCGAGGGCGAAAGCCTTGGCCAACTACGAAAGACGAAAGACTACGAGGAGAGATCAATGGCTGATGACAATGGATCGAACGGATTAGGCTGGTTTCTGGCGGGGCTGGGGATTGGCGCACTGGTAGGCGTGCTGTATGCACCGAAGTCCGGTGTCGAGACGCGGGCCGATATCGTCTCCGGTGCGCTGGATGCGAAGGAGAAGGCCGCAGCGCTGGCTCAGCAGGGTGCTGAGAAGGCGAATACCTATGTTGATCAGGGCAAGCAGGTTGCCGCCGACTACGTGGATAAGGGCAGGGAGTACTACGAGCGGGGACGCTCGCAGTGGACCGAGTATGTGGAGAAGGGCAAGAACCTTGTGCAGGACCAACAGGACAAGGTGACTGCGGCGATCGAGGCGGGTAAGGACGCGTATGCGACCAAGTCCTCCGATTCGGAGTCGACCTCCTAAGACGTTTTGGGATGTTGTATGTGCAGGGCAAGCAGGGGCGGGCCGGTCGAATGTGGACCGGGTTTCGCCCCTGTGCTGCGTTCGCCCTGATGTGCTGGTGATGTAAGGTTTGGAAGCGGGTTGGATGCGGACGCGCATGATGGCGGAGAGCCGCGGGAGGAGAGGCTGATGATGCTGATGACGTATGTTGGGGGGTTGGGCATGGGAGCGGTGGCGCAGGCACATGGACTTGCGATGTGGCAGGGGACCGACGTTCTCACCGGCAACGTGAAGTGGCTGACGATCTGGGTCGCGGTGGCGGCGCTGGCACTGACGTTTCAAGCGCTGGTTGTGATCGGCATCGGGATTGGGGCGTACTTGGCGCAGAAGAAGGTGATGCTGATTGTTGAGGAGGTCCGGGCGAAGGCGATGCCGCTGGTGCAGAGGTCGCAAACGCTGCTGGAGGAGCTATCGCCAAAGATCAGCAACATCACGGCGAATGTGGAGCATATCTCCTTGCTGATTAAGGAGAAGGCCGAGGACTTTGAGCCGACGATCGACGCGGCGAACGTGACGATCAAGGAGGCGAACCAAACGGTTCGCGACGCGAATGCGAAGGCGCATGAACAGATTGTGCGGGTGAATGGGATGATCACGTCCGCGTTGACGGCGACATCAGATATGGCAGAGAAGATTCACCACGGGATACAGGTGCCGGTGCGAGAGGTTGCGGCGATTGTGAGCGGGGTGAAGGCTACAGTGGAGTCGCTGGTGCATAAGACGAAGGGGTTTGGGGCTGGGATCAAGCCGAATCCGGCTCGGACGAGAGGGGCGGCGACAGTAGGAGCTGATGGACTGCGGTCTAGGCCAGCTTCATCGGTGGTTCGACCTCCGCACAGTGCTGGGATTGAGGTGGCGACGACGGAGAATGAACGGGAGAGTGGGATCTAGAGGCAAGATGCAGATTCGTCTGCTTTGCCGCGGAATGAGAAGTAAGCGACAGGCGACTGAACGGACCTAGTCCTCTAGGGCAGGCAGGGCAAAAAGAAAGAGCCGTGGCTTTGGCCACGGCTCTGGGATGAGCGAGAGATGTTGGTCTACTTGGCGCGCTCGACTTCGCGGAGACGGGCGGCCTTGCCGCGGAGGCCGCGGAGATAGAAGAGCTTGGAACGGCGAACCTGGTAAGAGCGAACCTTTTCAACTTTATCGACGACCTTGGAGTTGAAGGGGAAGATGCGCTCGACGCCCTGGCCGAAGCTCATCTTGCGAACGGTGAAGGTGCCCTGGGGGCCGCGCTTGCAGGCGATAACCATGCCCTCAAAGGCCTGAAGACGCTCTTTCTCGCCTTCCTTGATCTTGACCTGGACGCGGATGGTGTCGCCTGGGGCGAATGCGGGGAGATCGGTCCGCTCGAACTTGGCGGCCAGCTTCTGCATGATGGGATGGATTGACATAGCAACTTTCCTGTTCAGAACTCGAGCTTTCAGTGTACACCAACGCGGGCTGCTTTTGAGAGGAAACGCAGCCCGCGCAAGGGTCAGCCGATGAGTTGGAACGGCGCTGCGGACACCAAAGGCGAGGGAGGAAGGAGGAAGGGCAGATCGAGCGGGACGGACGGCATGGTGAAGTCAGGAAGAGCTTCAAAGGCGGGTTTGGCAAAGAGGTAGCCCTGCATGAGGGAGACGCCGCAGGCACGAAGCATGGCGAACTCTTCAACTGTTTCCACGCCTTCCGCGACGAGGCGAAATCCAAGGGTGCGCGCAAGACCGACCATGCTGCCGACGATGGCAGTGGCTGCGGGGCGGAGATGGATGTTGCGGGTGAGCTCCATGTCCAACTTGACAATGTCGGCGGTGAGATCGGCGAGGAGATTGAGGCCGGAGTATCCGGCGCCGAAGTCATCGAGAGCGATCTTGAGGCCCTGACGACGGTACTCCTGGGCGATGGAGTGAAGGTGGGCGTGATCGACGACCTCTTCGTTCTCGGTGATTTCAAAGATGAGCTGCGAGAGGGGGAAGCCGGTGGAACGCGCTGTCTTGAGGGTGAGCTGGATGCAGGCGACCGGACTGTAGACGGCTCCGGGCATGAAGTTGATGGAGAGCAACGCTCCGGTTTCAGCGAGGCCGAGGCGAGCAGCGAGGGTGATGGCGGCGACGCGGCAGTTCTGGTCGAAGGAGTACCGGTTTTCCGGGGTGACCTGATTGAGAACGGAGTAGGCGGATTGGCCTTGAGGGCCGCGGACGAGGGCTTCGTAGGCGAAGACGGAGACTGAGTGAACGTCTAAGATCGGCTGGAACGCCATGGTAAACGGAAACGGCTGCTGCACGCCGTCCTTGCATGCGTTGCATTTGGATGAATCGGCTGCTGAATCCATGAACGACCTCGTTTATGTCCTTTGTGTGCCTATGCCGGCTTTCCTGTCAGGAAAGTCCTGCTGTGTGATGTATCGCACAGACGAGGATTAAAAGTAGATGCGACTTCTGTATGAGCTATTCCCCTTTGAGGGAAGTCGAGGGAGCGAGGGTGGTAAGAAAACGACGGTCCTCCGGGGTGAGAGGGGCGGTCTCGAGGAGATCGGGGCGGTTGCGGAGGGT
>CAXTRZ010000296.1:0-3654 GCA_964246715.1 uncultured Acidobacteriaceae bacterium
ATGTGGTTGGCCCGGATGGCAAGGTGACGCTGCCGCTGATCGGATCCATCCTGCTGGCGGATAAGACACGCGAGCAGGCGGCGGAGACGGTGGAGGCGGCGTATAAGCCGTATTACTCCAACCTGACGGTGACGGTGGGGGTTGACATGTACACGTCCAACCAGGTGCTGCTGCTGGGCGCGGTGGAGCGGCCGGGAGTGCAGACGTTCGACCGGCCGCCGAGTCTGCTGGAGGTGATCTCACGGGGCGGGGCGGTGGTGAACAGCGGCAAGCTGGCGAATGCGCCGCCGAACAACGCGGGCAGCTACAACATGCAGGCGACGCTGCTGCCGACGACGCTGGGCATTCCGGAACGGTGCGCGATCTATCGCGGCAACGACAAGGTGCTGTGGGTGGATTTGAAGAGCCTGCTGGACAGCGGGAGTCCGATGGCGGACATGCGGCTGAAGCGCGATGACATTGTGTATGTGCCCTCGCCGGCGGAGCGGTATGTCTCCGTGCTGGGCGAGGTGCAGCATCCGGGAGCGCTGCAGTTGGACAACTCGTCTACGCTACCGAAGCTGCTGGCGCTGGCAGGGGGACTTACGCAACAAGCAGGCCATTATCCGGATATCCAGGTGATTCAGCCTTCGACGGGAAAGACGCGGATCATCAGCTACAAGCAGGTGCTGCAGCCGAATGGGCTGGACCTGACGCTGATGTCCGGCGATATCATTTACGTACCCCAGAGTGGATTCAATCGCGCGGCGTATGTGCTGGAGAAGCTATCGCCGCTGGTGACCGTGTTTACGGCGACGGCGTTCTTCGCGAAGTAGACGGACGAGAGGAATGGATCAGGAAGGCGCATGAGTCTGACGGTAAAGAGACCGACGATTGAGGGGATGCCATCTCCGGCTGCTCGCGCTGCGAGCACGCAGGAGGGCGCGGCGGCTCCGCCGATGCGTCTGGAGGTGATGCGCAGCCTGCGCAAGCATTCCCGGTTGGCTGCGGGCGTGGGCGGAGCGGTGTTTCTGCTGGCGTTTCTGTTTGGGCTGTTGCGCAAGCCGGTGTACCAGGCGGAGAGCCTGATCTACATCGAGCCGCTGGCGAGCAAGGTGTTGAGCGATGGGACGTCGGGGTCTTACGACGCGGGGCGGTACGACTCCTACTTTCAGCAGCAGATGCAGACGGCGCTGCGGCCGGACATTCTGGCTTCCGCGATTGAGAAGCTGCCTCCGTTTGTGTGGCAGCGCGGTGGCGAGAGCATGCAGAGCGCGGTGACGAGGCTGCAGAACTCGCTGAAGGTGCAGCGTGTGCTCACGAGCTACCAGCTTTCGATCAGCTTGGTGTATGCGAGTCCTCAAGCCGCGGCAGCGGTGGTGAATGCGGTAACGAACTCCTATCTGGAGCAGGGACGCAAGGATGAACATGCGGTGATTGACCAGCGACTGCAACTGCTGGGCGAGGAGCAGCAGAGGATTCAGCAGCAGTTGGGCGAGGACCGGGTGGAACAGGCGTCGCTGGGCGGGGTGCTGGGGCTGGCGGATGGGTCGGGGAAGACGGCTTCGCCATTCGATGCGCAGATTGCGGGCGTGCAGACGCAGGTTGCGGGGGCGCGCGAGGCAAGAGATGTGGCGGCGGCGCAGTACGCGGCGGTGCAGGGGACGGGCTCGCCCGCGTTGACGGCAGCGGCGGAGGAGCAGATTGCGACGGACGCCGGGCTGAACAGCATGAAGCAGACGATCAGCCAAAGGAAGGCGCTGCTGAGCACGCAGATGGCGGGGCTGACGCCTTCCAATCCGATCTATAAGCAGGACCAGGATGAGATTGCGGACCTGGACCGGTCCCTGGACGCGATGACGCAGCAGATTCGCGAGAAGGCGGAGCGGCGGCTGCAGGATAAGCTGCGGGCTGACCTGCAACGGACGGCGGACGTTGAGGGCAGGCTGAACGCGGAGTTGCGGCACCAGACGGCGACGGCGACGAGCTCGGTGCCGAAGCTGCAGCGGGCGCAGGAGTTGAACTCGGATATTCAGAGGCTGACGGCTCGGTTCACGGTGGTGGACGATGCGATGCGGAGCCTGGAGCTGGAGTCGAATGGGCCGGGGTCGGCGCATCTTTCCGTTCCGGCGACGGTGCCGGCGAGTCCGGAGCCGAGCAAGCGGAAGCTGATCCTGGCGCTGTCACTGCCGCTGGGATGTCTTGCGGGGCTGTTTGCGGCGGTGTTCGCGCATCGCGTGGACCCAAGGATTTACTCCGCGCCGGATGTAGAGCATGTGCTGGGCTTTTCGCCAATTGGCGTGCTGCCGGCGCGCAGCGAGGTCTCCGGGCGGACGATGGAGGAGTACACGCTGCGGCTGGCGGCGGGGCTGCAGAGCGCGTACCGGGTGAGCTCCGCACAGAGCTTTGTGTTTACGGCGGCGAGCCCGACGATGCAGACGAGTGAGTTTGTGCAGGCGATTGTACGCATTCTGGGAACTCTGGGCTTCAAGGCGCTGGTCGTGGACGCGTCCAGCGTGCTGCATGCGGCGAACCGGACACAGGCGGCGGGCGCGAGAGGCGGCTCGTCGTACCGGTCCGCGGCGCTGGTGCGGACAATTGAGGGGACGCGGCAAGGGTATGCGGCGGAGGAGTTGGAGCGGCTGAAGCTGAAGTACGATCTGCTGCTGATCGATGCTCCGCCGCTGCTGACCTCGGCTGAGACGGAGTACCTGGTGCGGTGCGCGGATGCGACGATCCTGGTGGCGGAGTCGGGAACGACGGTGAAGACGGAGTTGTATCAGTCAGCGCTGTTGCTGCAGCATCTGAACGTCGCGGGGGTGGGTGCGGTGCTGCAGGAGCTGCACCTGAAGGATGCGGAGCCCGCGTTTCGCGCGGCGATTGAGGCAGTGGAACGGCTGCAGAGCGGACGGGCTGACAGGCTGGAGCAGACGGCGCAGTCTGAGCCTTTGGCGGCGGAAGAGGCGGCAGAAGAGATGCGGGGCGATGAGGTGTCTGAGCTGCGGTCTGGAGTGGAGGAGCACGTTGAGCCTACGGTCACGGCGGAGCCTGTTACCCTACCCGCAGAGGCGGAGCCGGTAGAGGTGCAGGCAGAGGCTCCGGAGCCGGAGCGGTTTGCCGGGGAGCGGACGTCCGTCACAGAACAGACCATCGTAGAGGAGCCAGATCAGGTGCGACCTTGGAAAAACTTTCTGAAGAGAACGCCGGAGCGGGTGGAAGAACCGGAGCCGGTGGTGACGCCAGTGATGCCGGCGAGGGAAGAGGCTGCGCATGCCCAGGATGCGGAGCCGGTGATCTACTTCCAGGATCGGCTGCGCGCGCCTAAGACTGCGGAGACGAGGGTCGAACCGGTTGCGGTCAAGATGCAGCAGACTGAGGCGCGGGAGGCGATTCACGTCGATCCAACGCCGACGTATGTTGAGCCGATGCAGGTTGAGCCGATGCAGGTTGAAGCTGTCGCGGTCGAGCCTGTGCCGCTGGCGCGTGAGCTGGAGCCTTTGATGGAATCGGCGACGCTGACACGGGCGGAGGAAGCGGAGCCGGTGGCTGAAGTGGGAGAGGCTGTCGTGCCTCCCGCGCCCGCGGCTGAGGACACTGACGCTGCCGGGGCGTTTGGGCGGACAGCGGTTGAATTGGGGACTGAGGCGCATGGGCGGCTTGTGAGCGGGTCTGAGC
>CAXTRZ010000297.1:0-3638 GCA_964246715.1 uncultured Acidobacteriaceae bacterium
ACCCTCGAACGCCGTGCCCTCTCCCACCGCCCTCGTGGCTTTGCCTCCGCGCTTCGCGCCTCCGCCATCAAAGGCCCCGCCGTCATCGCCGAGCTTAAAAAAGCCTCACCCTCTAAAGGCGTCCTCCGCGCCGACTACCGCCCCGTCGCCATCGCTAAGACTTACGTCACAGGCGGTGCTGCCGCCATCTCCGTCCTCACCGATGAAGAGTTCTTTAAGGGGTCACTTGAAGACCTTTACGCCGTCTCGCAGACTGTCTCCATCCCTGTTCTCCGCAAAGACTTCATTCTTGACCCCTATCAAATCGTGGAAGCCCGCGCCTACGGCGCCGACGCCATCCTGCTCATCGTCGCCGCCCTCGCCGATGCCGAGCTCACCGCCCTCGCCCGCACCGCCCGCGACTTCCAGCTCGACATCCTCTGCGAGGTTCATGATCGCGCCGAGCTTGACCGAGCCGTTGCCCTGGGCGCGGAGATCATCGGTGTCAACAGCCGTGACCTCAAGACCCTTGAAGTACACCCGAAGGCCCACCACGACCTCGTTCGCTTCCTTCCCGACAAGGTCCTCCGCGTGGCGGAGAGCGGCATCCGCACCCCCGCTGACGTTGAGCGTCTCCTGACCATCGGCTACGACGCCTTTCTGGTCGGCGAGGCCCTGATGCGCCAACCCGAACCCGCCGCCGCCCTCGCTCTGCTCACCGGCGTCGACTACGCCTCAGAACTCTAGGTCCAAGGAGCTTCAGTGTGGATCAAAATCTGCGCCAACACCTCACTTGACGACTCCCTCATGGCCGCCGACTTCGGCGCAAATGCCGTCGGCTTCGTCTTCGCGCCTAGTCCCCGGCAGGTCACCGTCGCCCAAGTCGCGGCCATTACCCCGCACCTTCCCACAAAGATTGAGCGTGTCGGCGTCTTCGCAGGCTCCATGCCGGAAGATCTGGAGCATATTGCGCAGGCAGCTGAGCAGTCCGGTATAACGGCAATACAGCTTCACGGCGCAGCAGACTTATCCTTCGCCGACGCCCTCCAGCAGCGCCTCGGCTCCAGCTACACCATCATCCAGACCGCTCACTGGCGTCTCGACCACAACAAATCCTCCGAAGCTTCTGTCTCCACGCAACTCCAGGAACTCGCAGCCCACAGTAAACCGTATCGCATCCTGGTCGATGCAAAGGTCGGCTCCGCCTCAGGAGGATTAGGAGTCTCCTTCGATTGGCACCGTGCTCAAAGAGTGCTGGCGTCCCAGCCGTCGCTTAAGGTCCTCATCGCAGGCGGGTTGCGCCCCGACAATATAGCCGAGGCCATCGCGCAACTGAACCCTTATGGTGTAGATGTAGCCAGTGGAGTAGAACATGTTCCGGGAAAGAAAGATCCGGAAAAGGTAAAGCGCCTCATTCAGATTGCCCGGGGAGTGGCTTTGAACAAATAACCGGATCAAACCACTTCAACCCAGGCTCCTTGCAGCTTCTTAGTGGTGCAGCGATACTTCATGCACATGCGGCCGGGAACTATGGTCGCGGTGGGCTCCCGTCGGCATAGGACGTGCCAGTGCAAGAATAGGACTGAGGATCATTGCCAACATAGTAGCAATGCTCACTTTCGCACTTTTCATTGTCATAATCTCCTCCAGCTTCAAACATCTGACGCGCTGGAGAAGCGCTTGGATTCATGAACTTTCTTTTGGGTTGGATGCCCACATCCGCCATCTGATTACCGTGGATCGTTACGCTCCCGGGTCTTCGTCTCGTGATCGTTCCGAATCTTGTTGGCGACCGCGCCGCCGCCAGCGCCGACCGCGCCTCCAATCAAAGCGCCCTTGCCGCCGCCTGCCAGCCCGCCAATAACCGCCCCACCGGCCGCCGATCCGCCAATGACCTTTGCGTTTGAGTGATGACGCGCGTTGTGCCGATGCTGTGCGGCCCTCGCCCGAGCCTCACGCGCCTGGTACGAATCTTGAGCTACTCCGAAAAGCGGCGCAGCTAACATCGCAAGTAAAGCAACAGATCCTGCAATCTTCCTCACGTTCATCATTGCTCCTCTCATTCCTTACCCTCAATACGATGCAAACCCGAACGATAAATGAGGATAGATCGCCTTATTCTTCGCTCCGAACCTTTGAGCCCTTCTTAGGCCGCATCGTATTCGTCTCAATGCACTTGTCAGACACCAGCACGGGATTCGAAACCTGGTTGGCAGCGGCCCGGGTGAAGGCGCGGTAGAGCTTGGCCACATCCACTCTTCCCTGGCGCAGTTCGCGATCTACGGCGGCGTGCATCGCGGTCAGCAGCTCATCGCGCAGCTCATTCAGGACTCGGTCGATATAAAGATAAGGCAAGCGCAGCTCCGTCTGTCCTCTCGATGGTACAGGTCCAGTAAGAGTCGAGGCTCACTGACATCGCATCCTATGAGTGTCAGGTCCATAACCAGCACACAGGAGACACACATGGAGTACAGACTTCTCGGCCGCTCCGGCCTCAAGGTTCCTGAACTCTGCTTCGGGGCAGGCACGTTCGGCGCAGGCAACGAGTTCTTCAAGGCCTGGGGCGAGACCACCCAGGAGCAGGCCAACGAGATCATCAACATCTGCATGGACGCTGGCCTTACCTTCTTCGACACCGCTGACGTCTACTCCGATGGCAAAAGCGAGGAGATGCTTGGCAAAGCCTTCAAGCAGCACGCCCGCACCGACCTCCTCATCGGCACCAAGGCTACCTTCCGCGAAGGCCGCCACACCGGCCCAAACCAGGTAGGCTCCTCACGGTACCATCTCATCCAGGCCGTCGAGGCCAGTCTCAAGCGCCTCGGTACGGACTACATCGACGTCTACCACCTGCACGCCTTTGACGCCCTGACCCCGGTGGAAGAGACGCTGAGCGCTCTCAATCACTTGGTGCTCGCGGGCAAGGTGCGCTACATCGCCTGCAGCAATTTCTCTGGATGGCACCTGATGAAGTCGCTCTCGGTCTCCGAGCGATATGGCTGGGCGAAGTACGTCGGCCATCAGGTCTACTACTCGCTCATCGGCCGCGACTACGAATGGGAGCTGATGCCTTTGGCCCTCAATCAAGGGGTAGGCGCGCTGGTCTGGTCGCCGCTCGGCTGGGGACGGCTTACGGGCAAGATACGACGAGGTCAGCCGTTACCGGAAGGAAGCCGGCTGCACAAGGCCGCGGACGGCGGACCGCAGATGCCTGACGAGTACCTGTTCAAGGTTGTTGACGCGCTGGACGAGGTGGCGGCGGAGACCGGCAAGACAGTCCCGCAGATCGCGCTGAACTGGCTGCTTCGCCGGCCAACGATCTCAACCGTCATCATCGGTGCGCGCAACGCAGAGCAGCTAAGAGCGAATCTCGGTGCAGTAGGCTGGACACTGACTCCGGAGCAGATCGCAAAGCTGGATGCGGCGAGCGAGGCCCCGATCGCCTATCCGTACTGGCATCAGCATCAGTTTAAAGAGCGCAACCCAAAACCTGTGTAAGTTGTTGACTCTAATATCCAAGCGTTAGGAGATCATACGAGCAGGACTAAGCAAACAACATCTTTGCTCTTGGTCTCGCTTTCTCTGCAGCTGAGTGGCCCATCCAGCCAACATCGGCCCTAACAAGACTTTGGGCTTGATCGGCGTTTAGGAGCGTGGTC
>CAXTRZ010000298.1:0-3627 GCA_964246715.1 uncultured Acidobacteriaceae bacterium
GTGTTGATCGGGTTCCGCGCGCAGCACCGGGCACAGACGTATGGGACGTTCAAGCTGCTGTTCAATAGCCTGATGAACTAAGGACAAGCGGGCGCAAGAATGCAAAGAGGCCGGCTCGGATGAGCCGGCCTCTTTGGGCCAGCAATGCAAAACAGTGACAGGCCTGAGAGACGTCGTCTCAGGCCTGTCACCTGTTTGGGTGAAGCGTTGCAGTTGTGTGTTCGCGTTAGAAGCTGGCGCGAAGACCCATCTGGATCTGGCGAGGGGTGTTGCCCTGGGTCTTTGTGACGCCGAAGTTCGTAGAGCTCTGGAGACTCAGACTGGGGTTAGAGAAGTCAAGGTGATTCATCACGTTGGTGATGGTACCAGTCGCTTCCATGCTGAATTTCTCAAAGAGTACGACTCTCTTCTTGATGCTCAGGTCGAGGTTGAGGTAACCGAGGCCGCTGATGGGACCGCTGCCGCCGTCACGGGTGTCGAGACCGAGAATCGGAGGACGCACGCTATCCCACATCGCTACGGGATTGGTAAAGATGTTGACGGCAGCGGACGGGCCGCCGGTCTTTACGGCGGTCCCAATGTTGAGCTGAGGGGTGTTCTGGGCGAGTGTCACAGCATCGGTGCCGCCGAGGATGCCTCTAGTCGTCTGCGTTCTACGCCCCGGATTCTGCATGAAGATACAACTTTCGGAGTCCGTGAAGTTGGCTCCATCTTCACCGCCAAAGTTCTGGCCTTGATTGTTGGAGACGCACTGCAGGGGCTGACCGGTACCGGCGGTGAGGACCGGAGCAAGCGTCCAGCCTCCGGCCGCGCGGCCGAGAAAGCCACGCTGGTCCTTGAACCAGGGCGTGTTGTAGACGATGAAGGTGTTGAAGATGATCTTCTGGTCAAAGGACTGACGCCCGTACTGCTGCGACAGGTTGAAGTTGTCTTCCGCGGCGATGGAGCTGGTGGATTGGTTGTAGGCTCCGAGTCCAAGCGCCTTGCTGAAGGTCAGGTTCTCCTGCAGCGTGATGCCATGAAAATCATTCATCTTGAAGGAGACGTAGCCGCCATGATAGTTGCTGTAGCCCGCCGGTGTTCCCATACTCAGACCGGTGACGACCTGACCGGCTCCGCCATAGGTAGCATTGGAGGTTGGGGTACCCATCAAGCTACGCGGGAAGACAAAACCCGCGCCGGAAGCTCCGTTGGTGTTGTTATCCAAGGCCTGCCAGATATTGAAGACCTGTTGAGTACCGAACCTGCTCGCCTGCTTTGCAATAACGGGTGCGGTGCAGCTAGAGTATCCTGTGCAATAAGTAGAACCGGCACCGCCGAGGGCTGTCTCAAAGAACGCCTGCGGAGCGACTGTGGGATACACCTTGACCTTTGGTGTGCCAACTCCAGTTGTTGCGGCCGTCGTATTGGATGAGCAAAGGCTTGCAGATGTGGTGCATCCAAAGGCACTTTCGATCGCAAGGTAGGCGGACTGGAAACTCTGGCCGCCCTGGCTCAGGTTGTACGGAATTTGGTTGGGATTCAGTTGGATGTACTCGTGATGAATCAACCGGCCGATGTAACCGACCTCCACGAGCATCTTGCGGTTGACCTGCCTTTGAATGGAAAAGTTGATCGTATCAACGTCGCTGGGGCGCAGGCTGGCATCAACCGGCGAGGCGAGTTGGACACCAGGTCCGTCAAAGCCGGGGTGGTAGGGCTGAGCTAGGGTGGTTGGAGCAGGAGCGTTTGCGAGCACCGGCGCAACACCATCAAGGCCGCCACCAGTTCCGAATCGGTAGGCTGTTGTGTCCGTATAGTTGCTTTGGGTGCAAGTGCCGCTTCCAGTGGTCGGGGACTGTGCATACTTGCACTGTGTGGCAAGGATAAGGCCCGGGCTGAGTAGCGGATTCAGCACCTCGGCATCGCCGTTGATGCGTCCGAAGATTCGGCCGTATCCACCGCGGATTACGGTTGCGCCGTCTCCAAACATCTTATTCAGGGCTGCGTTATGGAACTTTGGGTTCCAGGCGGCCGAGAGACGCGGGCTGACTGCACCATAGTAGGGATCATAGGGGTACTTGCGTCCGCCCTGTACGTTCTTGATCAGGGCGAAGCCGATCTCCGGATTGTAGACCGAGCCGGATGCGGCAGCAGCCTTGCGGCTGGCGAGGTAGTCCTGAACGCGGATTACGTTACCGCTGATATCCGTGAACATGACCTGATTGCCGTCCCGCTCCGTGGGGGGCATCTCCAAGGCGTAGCTGATGCCGAAGTTGAGGGTGATGCTTGGTTTGGCATGCCAGGTGTCGGTGACGTACAGGTTGTAATAAGGAACAGTGCTGTGGGCGGCGATTGGAGTTGCGGGCGGGTTGAGGGTTAGCGTGCCATTGTTGTTCGCGTAAGTATTAGCAACTTGGGTGTCGGTGACGATGCCGTAGTAGGTGTCGAGTTGGCGAGCGTTGGCGAGCGTGCCCGCGCCAACCGCCGACAAAGCGGCATAGTTCACGTTACCGCCGCCGCCGGTATCACCAATCTGATAGGTCGGGGTGTAGTTGATGCTGGCGCCGTTATCCGTGCGCTGGTGGTAGTTGAAGTTGTGCTGAAATTGGCCTCCGAAGGTGATGAAGTGATTGCCCTTCAACTTGGAGAGATCATCGCGAAAGAAGTTGTCCTTGCCATCCCAGATACGGGTACGGATGTTCTGGGCGTTGACGTTGTAAGGCGACAGGACCTGGGTGGAGCTTTCACCGAGTGGCTCGATAGCACCGCCAGCTCCAGCGATCTGCGGAGGAGCGCCTGCTCCCTTCCATACCCAGTTGTTGCGCGTGTAGCTATAGTGGAAGTCATTGGTAAGGCTCGAGCTGATGTTGGTGGTTAGTCCGAGCACGAAGAACCAAGGGGTCTGAGGACGCGGCGTCACGGCTACCGGTGAACCGACCTTATCTCCGGTAAGAACGCCACCGATATCAACCTGGTTTGACGTGAGGTTGTTCAGCCGGTAGTAACGGTAGCTGGACATTAGGTGCCATTTCTGGCCGAAGTCATGGTCGATGCGGGTGGCGAGAAAGTTGCTGCTCTGAGGGATGAGGATATTGGCCCGGAATGCGATGATGTTCACACCATCGCAGATGGCTCCGGCAAGTGTCCCGCAGCTACTATCAAAGACGCCATTATAGGTGGCGCCATTCGCGCCTGTGGAGCCGGCGTTGCCAGCAGGTGCCACCGGAAGCTGGGTGTTGTAGTAGTTCTTTAGGGTCTGGTTCATGCCAATCTTGCGAGGATCGGCGGCAAGCAATTGAGCCTGGCTGTAGGGGGTACCTCCGAAGGTCAGTTGCCCTTGCTGAAGAAACTGGTAGGACGGAACATCGCGATAATAGGTTGCGGCGGCGGGATAACGAAAACCCTCATAGTTCGCAAAGAGGTAGGTCTTACCGCCGAACTTGTATGGAGCGATGGGACCTCCCGCCGCGGCGCCGAAGCGGCTGTAGTGATAGCTAGGCTTGGGGGTGTAGTTCTGAACAGTTGCACCCGTTGCTGATACGGTGTTCGGGAAGTTGTTCTGCCAGGTGTTTCCATTGAAGTTGTTGTCCAGGTAGTACTCGTACACCGTGCCGTGAACCTTGTCGCGACCACGCTTGGTGACGA
>CAXTRZ010000299.1:0-2699 GCA_964246715.1 uncultured Acidobacteriaceae bacterium
GCATGGGCAGGTTGGTGGCCTTCGTGGGCGTGCTGACGGAGTTCTTCGTCGGCTTCCTGGGTGTGGAGATAGCGGCGGCCGATGCGGTCGAAGAAGAGGTAGACGACGGGGGTGGTGAAGAGGGTGAGGATCTGCGAGATGATGAGGCCACCGATGATGGTGATGCCGAGGGGGCGGCGGAGTTCTGTGACGGTGCCGGTGCCCATGGCGAGCGGCACGGCGCCGAGCAGGGCGGCCATGGTGGTCATCATGATGGGGCGAAAGCGGAGAAGGCAGGCCTGATAGATGGCTTCTTCCGGAGCCATGCCGTGGTCACGTTCGGCTTCCAGGGCGAAGTCGATCATCATGATGGCGTTCTTTTTGACGATGCCGATGAGGAGGATGATGCCGATGAGGGCGATGACGGACAGGTCGACGTGGAAGACGAGCAGCGCGAGGATGGCGCCTACGCCGGCCGAGGGTAGCGTGGAGAGGATAGTGATGGGGTGGATGTAGCTCTCATACAGCACGCCAAGGACGATGTAGACGACGATGAGCGCGGCGAGGATGAGCAGGGGCTCGTTCGAGAGCGAGGCCTCAAAGGCGGCGGCTGAGCCTTGGAACTCCGCGTTGACGCTGGGCGGCATTTGCAGCGCGGCTTTGGCCTGGTTGACGACAGTGACGGCGTCACCGATGCTCTTGCCCGGGGTGAGATTGAAGGAGATGGTGGTGGCGGGGAACTGGCCCTGATGATTAATGGCGAGCGAGGCGGTCTGCTGCTCCATACGGACGAAGGCGGAGAGCGGGACCTGCATGCCGTTGGAACTTTTGACGTAGATATCCTGAAGGGCGGAGGGGTTGCGCTGGAAGCGCGGCGCGACCTCCAGTACGACGTGATACTGATTCAACTGCGTAAACATGGTGGAGACCTGACGCTGGCCGAAGGCGTCGTCGAGGGTGTCGTCGATGTTCTGCGGGGTGACGCCGAGGCGGGAGGCGGTGTCGCGGTCGATGACCAGGTGCATGGCGAGGCCGCCAAGCTGCGCGTCCGAGGCCACGTCAGTGACGACATCCGTGTGCTTACGGAGTTCGGCTACCATCTTGTCCGACCAGAGGGCGAGCTCGGTGGGGCTGGCGTCTTCCATGGAGTACTGATACTGGGTGCGGCTGACGCGATCTTCAACGGTGAGGTCCTGCAGGGGTTGCAGGAAGCACTGTACGCCTTCCACCTGCGCGACCTTTGGCTGCAGGCGCTGGATGACGTCGAGGGCGGAGGAGCTGCGCGCCTCGCGGTCCTTGAGGTTGATCTGGATGCGGCCGCTGTTGAGCGTGGTGTTGGTGCCGTCGATGCCAATGAACGAGGAGAGGCTTTCAACGTCAGGGTCCTGCAGGATGATGTTGGCGAGCTTCTGCTGGCGGTCGGACATCTCTGCGAAGGAGATGGCCTGCGGACCTTCCGTGATGCCGAGCAGAACGCCGGTATCTTGCACGGGGAAGAAGCCCTTGGGGACGATGATGTAGAGGTAGACAGTGAGGATGAAGGTGGCGAGCGTGACCAGCAGGGTGAGGACCTGGTGGCGCAGGACGAAGGCGACGCCTTTGCCGTAACCGGCGATGACATACTGGAAGAATTCCTCCGACTTGCGATAGAAGGCAGTCTGCTGCGAGTCCGGTGTGTGCTTGAGGAGCTTGGCGGCCATCATGGGCGTTAGCGTGAGCGAGACGACGGCGGAGACCAGGATGGTGATGGCGAGGGTTACGGCGAACTCGCGGAAGAGGCGGCCGACGATGTCTCCCATGAAGAGCAAGGGGATGAGCACGGCGATGAGCGAGACGGTGAGCGAGAGGATGGTGAAGCCGATCTGCTCCGACCCTTTGAGCGCGGCGTCGAGGGGCGAGTCGCCTTCCTCGAGGTAGCGCGAGATGTTTTCGATCATCACGATGGCGTCATCCACGACGAAGCCGGTGGAGATGGTGAGCGCCATGAGCGAGAGGTTGTTGAGTGAGTATCCGAGCAGGTACATGATGCCGAAGGTGCCGACGATGGAGAGCGGCACGGCGACGGACGGGATGATGGTGGCGGCGAGCGAACGCAGGAAGAGGAAGATGACCATCACGACGAGGGCGATGGTGAGCATGAGCTCAAATTGAACGTCTTTGACCGAGGCGCGGATGGTATTGGTGCGGTCAGTCAGGACTTTGACGGTGACGCTGGAGGGCAGCGAGGTGCGGAGCTGCGGCAGGATCTTCTGGACTTCGTCTACAACGCCGATGATGTTGGCTCCGGGCTGGCGCTGAATGTTGACGATGACGGCGGGGTCGAGCGAGGCGGGTTCGGCCTCCGCGGCGGGAGCGCCGTCCCTGGCGGGTGCGGCGGGGGTCGCGGCGGTGCCCATCCAGGCGGCCTGGTAGAGGTTTTCCGCGCTATCGACGGAGTTGGCGATGTCCGAGAGGCGCACGGGCGAGCCGTTGCGGTAGGCGATGATGACGTTGTTGTAGTCCGCGCTCGAGAGGAGCTGGTCATTGGCGCCGATGGTAAAGGCCTGACGGGCTCCGCTGATGCTGCCCTTGGCCTGATCGACGTTGGCGGTGCCGAGCGCGAGGCTCGGCACGTCCGGCAGCGGCGAGACGATGCCTAGGTCGCGCGCTGTTTTGATCACGGTCTTGCTCCCGACATCCTGGCCGAGCTTCGCCGCGACCGTGTTCACCGATTTGGCAAA
>CAXTRZ010000299.1:2709-3617 GCA_964246715.1 uncultured Acidobacteriaceae bacterium
GCCTGGATGCGGACGGCGGGCTTCTGGCCACCGGCGATGGAGACGAGGCCGACGCCGGAGAGCTGCGAGATCTTCTGGGCGAGGATGGTGTCGGCGAGGTCTTCGACCTTGGTGAGCGGGAGCGAGTCGCTGGTGAGCGCCAAGGTCATGATGGGCGCGTCGGCTGGGTTGACCTTGCTGTAGGTGGGCGGGTTGGGGAGGTCCTTGGGCAGGAAGGTAAAGCCGGCGTTGATGGCCTCCTGCACATCCTGCTGGGCGATGTCGATGGATTCGGAGAGGGAGAACTCCAGGGTGATGACGCTACCGCCTCCGGAGCTGGAGGAGGTCATCTGCTTGAGGCCGGGGATTTGGCCGAACTGGCGTTCTAACGGAGCCGTTACGGAACTCGCCATCACTTCAGGGCTGGCGCCGGGGTAGAAGGTCTGGACTTGGATGATGGGGTAATCGACCTCCGGCAGGGCGGAGACGGGGAGCTGCAGGTAGGCGACGGCGCCGGCAAGCAAAATGGCCACCATCAATAACGAGGTGGCCACGGGCCGGAGAATAAACGGCCGTGAAGGGCTCATGGACGGCTCCCGTTATCCGGCGTTGCCGGGGCGCTGGATTGCTGCTGGCCGTTGGGATGATGGTGCGCGGGCGGAGCGGTTCCGGAGTCAGGAGTGGTTGACGAGCCGGCGGACGCGCCCTTCGGGGTCGCCTGCTTGGGGGTGACCTTGCCGTACGGCTTGAGTTTCTCCTGGCCGTCGGTGACGACGAGATCGCCGGGGTTGACGCCGCTTTTGAGGATGACCTGCGAGCCTTCGGTCAGGTCCACGATGACGTTCTGGACAGTGACGTAATACGGCGCGGCGGCGGGTTTGCCGGACGCGGGCTGGCCGGATGCGGGCTGGGCGGATGCGGGCTGGGCG
>CAXTRZ010000300.1:0-3604 GCA_964246715.1 uncultured Acidobacteriaceae bacterium
CGATGAGGTCGTCGGCGACGGACTCTTCATAGACGGCGCGGGCGGCCGCGGCCACGCTTGACCGGAGTGGCGTGGGCGGGGGTAGAGTCATCCTCAAAGTGCGGACTTTCCTGCGTATCCAGCAGCAACTGTTTGGCGGCCTGCAGCCGTTGAATCTGACGTTCAATCTCCAAGATCAACTTTTCCACGTAATCGAAGCCTCTACTGAAAGACGTTTCAGATGAGGCTTAGGTTGCAACATGGATTGTGGATGACGACCGGGAACGGTGAGCAACCGCGATGCGATCCTGGAGGTGACGCGGACGCAGCAGCCGTGAGGCCAACCTCTACTTTAGGTTAGGCGGAGTACGTCCGGACCCACTCCACGATGGAGCGTACGGCGATGCCGGTGGGACCTTTGGGAAGCCAGGGCTTGGGGTCCTCGTTCCAGGCGCAGCCGGCAATGTCAAGGTGGATCCAGGGGGTGTCGCCGGCGAACTCCTTGAGGAATATGGCGGCGGTGACGGCTCCGGCGGCGCGTCCACCGGTGTTCATGATGTCGCCGATGGCGCTCTTGATCTGCTCGCGGTAGTCGTCGGTGCAGGGGAGGCGCCAGAACTTTTCACCGGAGGCTTTGGCGCCGGTCATGAAGGCGTCCCAGGCGGCCTCATCGTTTGAGAAGAGGCCGACGTTGTTGTGGCCGAGCGCGACGACGCAGGCTCCGGTAAGGGTGGCGGCGTCGATGAGGTGGGTACAGCCAAGGGTCTTGGCGTAGTGCAGGCCGTCGGCGAGGACGAGGCGGCCTTCGGCGTCGGTGTTGATGATCTCGATGGTCTTGCCGGACATGGCGGTGACGACATCGCCGGGTTTAAAGGCTTTGCCGTCCGGCATGTTCTCCGCCGAGCAGACGACGCCGATGACCTTGACGGCGGGCTTGAGGCGGGCGATGGCATGCATGGCGCCGATCATCGCGGCGGAGCCGGCCATGTCGTACTTCATCAGCTCCATGCGATCCGCGGGCTTAATGGAGATGCGGCCGGTGGCAAAGGTGATGCCCTTGCCGACGAGGCCGAGGACGGGGGCGTCGGGGGAGAGCGTGCCCTGATCGCCGAGAGATGGGGGCGTATAGGTCATGACGATGAGGGCGGGGGGCTCGGCGGAGCCCTGGGCGACGGCGGCGAATGCGCCCATCTTCAGTTCAGTGAGCTTGCCGGTGGAGAAGACCTCGCAGGCGAGGCCCATCTCGTCGCACATGGCCTTGGTGCGCGCGCCGAGGACAGTGGGGGTGAGGACGTTGCCGGGCTCGTTGACCAGGTGGCGGGCGAAGTTCTGCGCGGCGGCGAGGATGAGGCCCTCGTTGAAGCCGGATTCGATCTCGGCGCGGGTGGAGGCTTCATTCTCCTGCGCGAGCACGGTGAGGCCGCGCACGGAGAGGTCCTTGCGATCGCTGCGGTAGGTGTCCCAGTCCAACTCCGCGACCTCCGCGCCTTCGACCAGGGCGCGGGCGGCGAGCGCGCAGGGAAGCGCATCCAGGTGCTCGTCCGAGAGAGCGTGATCTTCCGGAAAGTGGATGGCAAGCTCGCGGATGGCGCGGGGTTTCGCGGCGCGGACGGCGGCTCCGGCGCCCTTGCGGATCTCACTCACATTGAGGGCCTTGGCTTTGCCCAGGCCGACGACAAGAAGACGCTCCGCTTTGAGGCCGGAAGGAGCGTGCAGCAGAAGGGTCTCGCCAAGGGTGGCCTTGAACTCGCCGGTGGCGAAGACCTTCGCGGCGGCGTTGGTGACGGCGTCCGAGGTGGTCAACAACACCGGAACCGGGGTTCCATCTTTTCCCTTGGCGACATCGACGGCAAAGACGGCGAGCATCGCGGTCTGAAGGTTGGCGGCATCGCCGAAGACGATCTTGGTATCCATGACGTGATGGTAAACCGTTGGGACGGGAGCTAGCGGCGCTGGCTGCGGGCGATGGCGGACTTGGCCTCGTTGTCGGCCTCGCGCTTGCGCTCGGTGGCGCGCTTGTCGTATTCCTGCTTGCCCTTAGCGAGGGCGATCTCGCACTTCAAGCGGCCGTGGCGGAAGTAGAGGCGCACGGGGATAAGGGTGAAGCCTTTCTGCTTGGTGGCGGCTTCAAGGCGGCGGATCTCGGTTTTGTGCAGAAGCAGTTTGCGCGTGCGCAGCGCCTCATGGTTCATGCTGTTGCCGTGCGAGAAGGGGCCGATATGAGCGTTGAGCAGGAAGCACTCGCCGTCCTTGAGCAGGCCATAGGCGTCTTTGAGGTTGGCCTTACCCTCGCGGATGGACTTGACCTCCGTGCCGCGCAGGGCGATGCCAGCCTCGAACTTGTCGGTGAGGAAGTAATTGAAGCTGGCGGAGCGGTTGAACGCGGCGTCGCGCATGCCGGAGGCGATGGGATCGCGGTCTTTCTGCTTGACGGCCGGTTTGGGCTCGTGGGCAGGCGTCGTAATGGACATTTGTCTCGGCATGGGAACTTCTGATTTTAACATGCGGTTATGCCGCCTATCCCATTTGGGGTGCTGTCGTCTAACTCGTAACTGTGAGGATGAAGTTCACGTCCCACTCACCGGACTTGCCGCCGGAGCAATCTCCAGGAAGACTGCTGCGACACCCTGTACGACGTTACGAGGCTGAAGTGACCCGAATGGTATACTCGCCAGAGCCAAAAGCTCTCGCACGCACAGACATCTACGGCACGTTTCGGTGCTCTTGCTCCTGTTCCAGCAGCCTGTTTGAGGGCGGGAGTTGCAGTCCGCGAGACGAAGCTGGAGCCCGTGCACAGAAAGCGATCACACCCAGCATGAGCCGTGGATTCATCCTCCCCTTCCTGAACGTCTCCCAGTCCTCACCCTCTGCATGGAAGCGGCCCCGGCGCATGACGGTGGGCCTGGCGCTGCTGCTTCTGCTCGGCGCTGCCGGCTTTGCGGCTCCGCGTACGTACGCGCAGTCCGGCAGCGGCTGGGACAAGCGCGGCCAGACCGCGGAGGCCAAGGAAGACTACGACGCCGCCTACGAGGACTTCCTGAAGGCGCACCAGAAGAAGCCCAAGGACATTCGCTACAAGACACGGCTGGAGCGCATGCGCTTCCAGGCGGCGGTGCAGCACATCGATCGCGGGCGCGTGCTGCGGCAGAACGGCGATTGGAGCGGCGCGCTGACCAACTTCTTGCGCGCGGCGGAGATCGACCCCGGCAACCAGACGGCGCGGCAGGAGATTGCGCTGACACAGGCGCAGCAGCCTCCGCCGACGCCCACCGGACCGGCCGCGGCCGCGGCGATGGAGCAGCAGTCGCAGCAGAACGCGGTGCTGCGGAATATCTCCAGCATCTCCGGGCCGGTGGAGCTGAAGCCGCCCTCGAACGAGCGCCAGACGCTGCACATGGTGGAGGACGTCAAGGTCATCTATCAGGCGATCGGCAAGGTGGCGGGGCTGAACGTGCTCTTCGACCCCGAATACACCTCCAAGCGCATTCCGGTGGACCTGACCAACGTGACGCTGGATGAGGCGCTGCGCATTGTGGGGACCATCTCCAATACCTTTTACAAGCCGGTGACGCCGAACACCATCTTCGTCGCGCAGAACACACGTACCAAGCGCACGGATGTGGAT
>CAXTRZ010000301.1:0-3204 GCA_964246715.1 uncultured Acidobacteriaceae bacterium
CCGTACACTCAACGACCGCGGAGAGACGGAAAACAGATGAAATCAATTAAGGAAGAGTCTAATAAACGCCTCCTCTTGCTCGTGGATTACTCCAGCCATGACTTCCATCCAGGAGATGACGCTGATCGCGCTTGTTTGATGACGCTTGATCTCCTTCTTTGCGGCAGCAACACCGTTGAGAGAGTCAATCAAGATTCGTGTCAAACAGGGGAACTAACGGTCCCATTCAGTGCGCATTCTTTCCTGATACGCAAGCCCGTCTTCTGCGTGATCCCCCAAAGACCGAAAGTTCTTTCCAAGATTTCATCGCGATCTTCTTGCGATGCGTTCGCAGAAGGCTGCGTCCGCAGATAGACCGTGACGACTTCGCTCGCAAGTTCTTCACGCGACATATGACGGGCTGCACTGAATTGATCGAGAAGAGAGAGGTCGGCTTCTGGAATGTCGATGACGGTACGCATCATAGAGCTCCTGTGAGGGAAGTATAGCGTGACGACTGTTTCTACTTAATGTCGCGCCAATTGTGGCCGAGACCTACGTCTGCGACGATGGGGATAGAGAACTGGGCTACGTTTTCCATCTCTTGCTTGACGAGGGTTTGCATCTCTTCGGCTTCTTCGGGGACGACGTCGAAGAGGAGCTCGTCGTGGACTTGCAGGGTCATGCGGGATTTGAGGTTGCGCTCGGCGATCTTGCGGTCCAGGGTGATCATGGCGAGCTTGATGAGGTCGGCGGCAGTGCCCTGGAGGGGAGTGTTGACGGCGGTGCGCTCGGCGAAGCCGCGCATATTGGGATTGCGGGATTGAATGTCGGGGATGGGGCGAATGCGGCCGAAGTGGGTGCTGACGCTGCCGGTGCGGCGGACGGTGTCGAGCGTCTCGTCGATGAACCGGCGGACGCCGGCATAACGCTCGAAGTAGGTTTCGATGTAGGTGCGGGCGACTTTCTGGTCGATGCCAAGCTGGGCGGCGAGGCCAAAGGGGCTGATGCCGTAGACGATGCCGAAGTTGACCGCCTTGGCGCGGGCGCGGGTCTCCTTATCGAGCGTGGCCGGGTCGAGGCCGAAGACCTCCGCGGCGGTGAGGGTGTGGATGTCCTGGTTGGTGCGGTAGGCGTTGAGCAGCAGGGGATCCTGGGAGAAGTGGGCCATGAGACGGAGCTCGATTTGGCTGTAGTCCGCGGACATGAGGAGGTTGTCCTTGCCATTTGGGCCACGCCCGGCGATGAAGGCGGCGCGGATCTCGCGGCCAATGGCGGTGCGGATGGGGATGTTCTGGAGGTTGGGATTAGTGGAGGAGAGACGGCCGGTGGCGGTGCCAACCTGGTTGAAGGTGGTGTGGATGCGGCCTTCGGAGTCGATGAGCTGAGGGAGTGCGTCAAGGTAGGTGCCCTTGAGCTTCTGAAGCTGACGGTGCTCAATGACGAGGGCGGCGATGGGATAACTTTCGGCGAGCTCTTCGAGGACGTCCTGGGCGGTGGAGACGATCTTGCCCTTGCCGTACTTCATGGGTTTGGGAAGGCCCATCTGGTTGAAGAGGATCTCTCCTAATTGTTTTGGGGAGTTGATGTTGAAGCGATGGCCGGAGCCGGAGTAGATGCGCTCGGCGAGGGTGTCGATCTCGACGGCGAGGCGGGAGGACATGTCGCGGAGGACGGCTGGGTCGATGCGTACGCCGGTCTGCTCCATGCGCAGGAGGACGGGGACGAGGGGGAGATCGATGGAGGTGTAGACGGTGGAGAGGGGCGAAGAAGCAGGTCCTCCCGCTTCGCGGAAGGATGGCAACGGTTGTTCCGCTCCGAAGAGCATTTCTTTGGTGACGGCGCCGCCGAGGGCGGGGTCGTCTTTGGGGATGTAGTGCTCGACTTGGGCGAGGATATTGACTTGTTCGCGGAGGATGGGGCGGACGCGATGGATGGCGTTGGCGGACTCCGGCAGAAGAGTGGGGTTGACGACCCCCTTCGCTTGACCTTTTTCAGGCGGCGTGAGGGCGCGGTTGGTGAAGCGGGCAGTGACGTCCGGCAAGGTGTGGGAGCCGTGGGTGGGGTTGACGAGGTAGCTGAGGAGCATGACATCGTCGCGAATGCCGCGCAGGGTGACCCCGTGGGGGGCGAGAGCGCGGAGGACGGCTTTGAGGTCGTGGAGGTCCTTGGGGAGGGACTCGTCTTCGAGAGCTTCGCGGAGACTGGGGGTGTCGAGCGAGAGCTCGATGGCAGCGGTGTCGGAGACGGCGAGGGCGAGGCGGCAGGCTGGGTCTTGGGGCGAGTTGTCCGTTGTCCGTTCTCCGTTTTCCGTTGGAGGCGCGCCGAAGAGGCTCATGGTTTCGGCGGGTGGGGGTTCGGGCTCGCCAGCTTCAGGGTCGGGTTCGGCGGCGGCCTCTTCGGCGAGGGCGCGGGCGTCTTCAAAGATCGCCAGGGAGAAGCCTTGAGGCTGCTTGGTCCCTGTGTCGAGCTTGCGGGCTTCGGCGAGGAGGGCGGCCAAATCTGCGGCGGTGGCTTTGAGGTTATAGGCGATGGGGGTGTTGTCGACGGCGGGAGCGAGCTCCTTGAGGAGGGTGGTGAACTCAAGCTCGCTGAAGAGCTCGCGGCAGGCGGCGTTGTCCACGGGCTGGGTGCGCATGGCCTCGAGGGTGTACTCGATGGGGACGGAGGTGTGGATGGTGACGAGTTCTTTGGAGAGCAAGATGTTTTCGCGATTGTTTTGTAACGATTCGCGATACGTTTTCTTTTTGACTTCATCGGCGCGGTCGAGGGCGGACTCGACGGTGCCGAAGTGCTGGATGAGTTCGACGGAGCCCTTGTCGCCGATGCCGGGGGCGCCGGGGATGTTGTCGATGGCGTCGCCGCGCAGGGCCATGACATCCACGACGCGCTGCGGGGGAACGCCGAGCTGGGCTTCAACGCCGGCGGGGTCGAGGATGAGGTTGTCTTTGGTTGGGTTGAGGATGCTGACGGACCCGTTCACGAGCTGCATCATGTCCTTGTCTGAACTCACCACGTAAACGTGGTGACCCAGGGCTGAGAGCTTGCAGGAGAGGGTGCCGATGACGTCATCAGCCTCAAAGCCTTCGTAGTAAAGGATGGGGATGCGGAAGGCTTCGAGAGCGCGGCGGATGTAGGGCTGCTGCTGGATGAGGTCGGGCGGGGTTTCGGTACGGTTGGCCTTGTAGCCGCCGTAGGCGATGGTCTCAAAGGCTTGGGTTTTGA
>CAXTRZ010000301.1:3214-3602 GCA_964246715.1 uncultured Acidobacteriaceae bacterium
GGCCTGCTCGTTGCGGTGGACCGGAGCGCCGACGGCGTAGACCGCCGCGAGGTAGAGCGGGGCGAAGTCCTTGCGGAGCTTGTTGATCATGTTGACGAAGACATAGGTGGCGGCGGTGGGGATGCCGGTGCGGGTGCTCATGGGGCGCTGCCGCTGCATGGCGTGGTAGGCGCGGAAGATGAAGGCCATGGAGTCGAGGAGATAGACGGGGGGCTTTTTGTCGGCAGCCATAGGTTGATGGTAAGGCAAAGGCAAGGGCAACCGCGTCCTAACGCCGGACGGGCGCCACTTCGTGGGGTGAAGGCGCTTCGCGCGCGAAGCGCTTCAACCCCACGAAGTGCTCGCCGCCCGCGATCAGGCGCTGTTGCTCTTGCGTAAACTATGAAGA
>CAXTRZ010000302.1:0-3599 GCA_964246715.1 uncultured Acidobacteriaceae bacterium
AACGCGAACGGCCGTAAAGTGGCGGAATTGTTCGATAAATACAACCTGCGATGCCTGCCTGTGCTGGACCAGGACAAGCGGCTCGTCGGCGTCGTCCGGCCGGAGCACGTCATCGGCTGGCTCCGCCACAAACGCTAAGCGGCGGGCGCGGTCGGAAGGGAACTGGATGAAGATTCTGTACGCCGGCAGCCTCTCCTACGGGACCTCCACGCGATGGCGCCAGTGGGCGCTGGAGCGGCTCGGCCACCGGATCATCCCGTTCGACATTGAGCCGTATCAGGCGAAGAACAACCTCCTGCGCAAGCTGGAGTTCCGGCTCGTCGCCGGCCCTGCAACCGATCGCCTTAACGCAGACTTTCTCCGCGTCGCACAGAGCGAGCGGCCGGACATCCTCTGGGCGGATAAGGTTCTCAAGATCAAGCCGTCCACGCTGGATCGTATGCGTGCGTTAGGCGTCGTGACCGTCAGCTACATGATCGACAACGCCTTCGGTCCACGCAAGGACCCCGGCTGGCGTATGTACGTCAAGACCATCCCGCACTACGACCTGCACGTCACCCAGCGCGACGTCAGCATCCCGGACTACACCTCGCGCGGCGCCCGCAACGTCATCAAGATCCAGACGGCGTATGAGCCGACGATCCACTTTCCGCCGCCTCCCGGCTGGTCGGACAAGGACCGCGACCGTGAGGTCTCCTTCGTCGGCACGCCGTATGACAATCGCGCCCGCCTGCTCGCGGGGCTCGGCGAAGCGGGTCTACCTCTTACCATCTCCGGCAACCGCGCCGCCTGGGAGCGCGAACTGTCCAAGCCGCTGATGGACCGCATCTTCTTCAGCGGCGAGCTCTACGAGAAGGAGTACCGCGAGACCATCTGGCGATCAAAGATCAACCTCAGTTTCCTCACCCGCTCCAACCTGGATGAGTATACGCAGAAGAGCTTTGAGATCGCCGGCTGCGGCGGGTTTCTGCTCGCCGAACGCTCCGCCGGCCACAGGGCGAAGTTCGTGGAGGGTGAAGAGGCCGTCTTCTTCGAGGGCTTCGACGAGCTGAAGCGGATGACCGAGCGCTACTTGCCGGACGAGGCGGCCCGCGCCCGCATCGCCGCCGCAGGCGAGGCTCGCGCGCTGCGCGACGGCTACCACAACGATGCGCAGGTCGCCCTTATCCTGGAGCGGGCCAAGATCATCGCTCAGCAGAACGCACCCTCCTTGGTGTCCGAATAAGCTCCATCAGCAAGGAGTCGTAAGCAAGGTTCCTCTCCGGCTTTCTGTGCTCCGAGCCAGAGAACTGGGATAGCCTAGGAGCTGCCGCGCGTTCAGTCCGCGCCGGTTCGTAAGCATCGCCTAAGACAAAAAGACAAGCGGGAGACCCTCTCGATGCAGATCAGGACGACAACCCGCGTCGCAGCTCTCCGCGCACGGAGCGGTCCGGAGACCTGCGGAAGGGAGGACTGATGACACCCTCGCGATTCAGCCTCAAGTCCTGGCGCGTCCGCATCGTTCTCTTCTTCGCCGTGCTGGGCCCAGGCTTCATCACCGCCAACGTGGATAACGACGCCGGCGGTATCTTTACCTACTCCGCGGCCGGAGCGGCCTACGGCTACACCCTGCTGTGGACGATGATCCCCATCACCCTCGCGCTCATCGTCGTGCAGGAGATGTGCGCGCGCATGGGAGCCGTCACTGGCAAGGGCCTCTCGGACCTCATCCGCGAGGAGTTCGGCTTCCGCATGACCTTCATCGTCATGCTGCTGCTGGTTGTGGTCAACTTCACCAATGTCATCGCGGAGTTTGTCGGCATCGCCGGCAGCATGAGCTTGTTCCACCTGAGCAAGTACATCAGCGTGCCCGTCTGCGCGGTGCTGGTCTGGGCGTTGGTCGTCAAAGGCGATTACAAGAAGGTGGAGAAGATCTTTCTCGTTGCTAGCGTCTTCTACATTGCATACATCATCACCGGCGTGCTCAGCCAGCCGGACTGGCACAACGCCCTCATCGAAACCGTCAAGCTGCCGCCGCGCCGCGTCTGGAGCGACAAGGCCTACGTCTACATGACGGTCGGCGTCATCGGCACCACCATCACGCCGTGGATGCAGTTCTACCTGCAATCCTCCATCGTGGAGAAGGGCGTCACCGTCCGGCAGATGAAGGCCTCACGCCTGGACGTCATCGTCGGCTCCATCTTCACGGACATCGTCGCCTGGTTCATCGTCGTGGCCTGCGCCGCCACGCTCTTCGCGCATGGCATCCATGAGATTCCAGATGCCTCCATCGCCGCCCTGGCCATGAAACCGCTCGCCGGCGACTACGCCTTCATCCTCTTCGCTGTCGGCCTCTTCAACGCCTCGCTCTTTGCCGCGTCCATTCTTCCGCTCTCCACCGCATACACCGTCTGCGAGGGCCTCGGCTTTGAGAGCGGCCTGGATAAGAGCTGGAATGAGGCCCCGTTCTTCTACTGGTTTTACAGCCTGCTCATCGGCCTGGGCGCGGCCACCGTGCTCATCCCGCACTTTCCCATGCAGGCCTTTGCCATCCTCTCGCAGGTGCTCAACGGCGTGCTGCTTCCGGTCGTGCTCATCTTCATGCTCAAGCTCATCAACAAGCAGGAGCTCATGGGCAAATACGTCAATTCGCTGCTCTTCAACATCGTGGCCTGGGTCACCGCAGCCATCGTCATCGGGCTGACGATGGTCTACGTCTGGGGCCAACTGCACGGGTGAACGTTGTCCGTTCTCCGTGAACCTCACCGCGTTACGGAACACGGATCACGGACAACTAAACGTCCTACAACAGCTTGCCTTCCGACAGATCCTTGATCAGCCCCAGGTCCGCCGCCAGAAAATCAAACTCCAGCAGATTCGCCAGCGGCGACCAGCGCATGTCGTTGAAGATCCGGTTCTCCAGCTCGCCCGTAAACTCGTCCACGACAAAAAACTGCAGGTCGATCGTTCCGCCGTTGCGATACTTGTGCCGAATTCGCGCTACCCGTCGCCCGATCGTCGCACTGATCCCCAGCTCTTCCTCGAGCTCCCGCGCCAGCGCCTCATCCGCCGTCTCGCCCGCCTCAATCTTGCCGCCGGGAAACTCCCACTTCAGGCTCATCGGCTGGTCGGCCTTTCTCTGGCACACCAGCACCTCCACCGCATCCGCGCCCTTGCGCAGGATCAGCGCCGCCACCACAAGCCGGACAGGCCTCAAGGAGTTCGGATCGCCGTTTCCGTCCAGCTTGCGGATAGGTTCTTTCATGCTGCCTCTTAGACGCCCCTCGTTCCAGATTAGTCGCCGTAGGCTGCCTGCGCCGGACCTTATGCCAACTAAGACGGTCGAACGGAAGCCGGATAGTACACCGCCCAGCCCTCCGCCGCGCTGCGGTCCGCCAGCTCCGCTGTTGGATTGACCGGGAACGCTCGCCGCGCCATCGCCAGCATGGCCGCGTCATGCACGGAGTTGCCGAAGACCACATCCGGATGCGAAATCCCGGCGGCGCGCAACGCCATCACCTTGCCTTCATCCGTTGGCACATCCAGAATTTTGCCGGTCACCACGCCGTTCGCCACTGCCACCCGAGCCGCCAGCACCCGTTCTTTCGGAATCTCAAACC
>CAXTRZ010000303.1:0-3591 GCA_964246715.1 uncultured Acidobacteriaceae bacterium
GCGGGCGGCTGCTTCTTCCAGTCGCACGCCCAGCGCCTTGGCTTCGCCCAGCAGCCAGCGCATCGCGTCCGCCTCGTCCGCACGCGCCAGCTCCACCACCCCGCACCAATCGCCCAGCGTCTCGCGGATGCGCTCATACCGCTCCTTGTCCTGCATCTCCATCCGCCGCAAATCTGTGGGAATCGACAGGTGATCCGCCACAAACAGCACCAGCGCTGCAGGATTCGGATGCCGAAAGTACGCATCGATCGCGGCGAACTCGTCCTTCTTCGCCCCGCGCGTGTACAGCGCCTTTAGACCACGCACAAAAATAACCTGAAACTGCGCCATCAACGACGGCGTCTGCGCCAGGTCCAGCACATCGAAGATCGTCGTCTCCGCCAGGTCAAGCTCATGCAGGCAGAAGTCCCGCTGATCCGGCGGCGCAAGCGCATCCAGAACTCCTTGGCGGCAGCGCTGGTATAGAAACGTCTCATCCCCCGCCAGAACATACCCCGGCCGAAGCTGCGGCGACTTGATCTCGGCCAGAAACCGGTCCGTGCTGGCAAAGGACTTGATTGGCGGCATCAGAACGACTCCAGAATGTTGGAGACCAGCGTCTGCGCAAAGTCCCGCGCGACGCGACGCACCGCGGGCCCATCCTCCTGGATAAATCCGGAGAGGTCCTGCGTAGACTGATACTGCTCGCGATATGCCAACGCATCATTCTGATACAGGATGCGCCCGTTCCGCGCCGTCAGCACCACCCGCGCCGTAATTGTCACCAAGTACGAGCTCGTCTGCCCGGAGCTCGAGTCATACGTCAACGGCGACGCCGTCTGCGAAAGAATCGTTCCCGTCAGGATCGCGTCCGCAGGCCCTTCAGAGTTCAGCACCTGGTACTTCGTCCTCGTGTTCAGCTCGCGCACCACCGCCTGCGTAAACGCAAACTCCGTATGGAACGCCTGCGCCCGCGTTGTAAATGTGGGCACGGCCAGAGTACGGACGTTCGGCGGAAGATGCGCCGCGGAGCCGACGGTGTGGTAGCCGCAGCCGGCAAGAAGAAGCGTAGCGAAGATGAGAAGGCGGCGCATCGGCTGGCTTTTATTGTCGCATCCACAAGGGCCATGAAAAGCGGCCTCCTATGTGGAGGCCGCTTGGACGTTACTGGCTGGTACGCGGACTATGCCGGTGCGGGTTGACCTTCGCCGAACCCAGGCTTGCGCCCGTTCTCCGGCTTTAATACCTTCTGCACATCGCCACCCGGCCCCGGATCAACCGCCGAAAGCGGCGAACGCGCCTCGGGAAGCTCCTTGCCCTCAATGATCAGCTTGATCTCCGCCGCATCCAGCGTCTCACGCTCCAGCAGAGCATTCGACATGCGGTGCATGATGTCGTGATTCGTGTCCAAAATCTCATAGGCGCTCTTGTAACCGGCGTCCACAAAGATCCGAACCTCCTCATCAATCTGCTTCGCGGTGTCGTCGGAGAAGTCGCGCGCCTGGCCGATCTCGCGGCCCAGAAACACCTCCTGCTCCTTCTTGCCGAAGGTCATCGGCCCCAGCCGAGACATCCCGTACTCGCAGACCATCGCGCGAGCCAGTGCCGTCGAGCGCTGAATGTCGTTGCCGGCGCCGGTCGTCATCTGCTTCAGGAAGATCTCCTCCGCGCAGCGTCCGCCCATGAACACGGCCAACTGCGTCTCGAGATAGTCGCGCGTCACCGTGTGCTTATCCTCGGTCGGCAGGTGCATCGTCACGCCCAGAGCCATGCCGCGCGGGATGATCGTGACCTTGTGCAGTGGGTCGGAGTGGTCGCGCATCGCCGCGACCAGCACATGGCCGGCCTCGTGATACGCCGTCACGCGCTTCTCCTCGTCGGAGAGCAGCATCGACTTCCGCTCCGCGCCCATCAGTACCTTGTCCTTGGCGGTCTCGAAGTCGAACATATGCACTGACTTCCGGTTGAACCGTGCCGCCGTCAGCGCCGCCTCGTTCACCATGTTCGCCAAGTCCGCGCCGGAGAAGCCCGGTGTCCCCCGGGCCAGAACGTTCAGGTTCACGTCCTCCGCCATCGGCACCTTCTTTGAGTGCACGCGCAGCACCTCTTCGCGGCCCTTGATGTCCGGACGATCCACGATCACGCGCCGATCGAAACGGCCGGGGCGAAGCAGCGCCGGATCCAGCACATCAGGCCGGTTTGTCGCGGCAATCAGGATCACCCCGTCGTTGGCCTCAAATCCGTCCATCTCGACCAGCAATTGGTTCAGGGTCTGCTCGCGCTCGTCGTGTCCGCCGCCCAGGCCGGCGCCGCGATGACGTCCAACCGCGTCAATCTCGTCGATGAAGATGATGCATGGAGCGTTCTTCTTGCCCTGCTCGAACAGGTCGCGCACGCGGCTTGCGCCCACGCCCACAAACATCTCTACAAAGTCCGACCCGGAGATCGAAAAGAATGGTACGTTCGCCTCGCCGGCCACAGCCCGCGCCAGCAATGTCTTGCCCGTACCCGGAGGCCCAACCAGCAGCACGCCCTTGGGAATCCTTCCGCCCAGCTTCTGGAACTTCTGCGCCTCGCGCAGGAACTCGATGATCTCCTTCAGCTCTTCCTTGGCTTCGTCGACGCCGGCCACGTCCTTGAAGGTGATCTTCTTCTGCTGCATGGAGAGCAGGCGCGCGCGACTCTTGCCGAAGCTCATCGCCTTATTTCCGCCGGACTGCATCTGCCGCATCATGAACAGGAACAGACCCAGCAGCAGCGCCACAGGCAGCAGCCCAATCAGTGCGTTCATCCACACACTGGGAGTCTGATCCTTGATGTTGATTGCCACGCCGTGCTCGCGCAGGCTCTTGTACAGATCCGGGTAGTTCGACGGAATAATGGTATGGAAGGACTCTTTCTTATCCTTATAGTGCCCGGTTACCTGGTTCGCATCGACGGTCACGTCCTGCACCTTGCCGGCGTCGGAGTCGTTAAGAAGCTGCGAGACGCTGATCTGATCTTCCTTGCCGCCGCCAGTGGTCTTGGCGACGTACTGCCACAAGATCAGCAGGCAGGCGATGAGGGAAACCCAGAGAAGAAGTTGTTTGACGGTCGAGTTCAAGCGTTTAATTCCTCGTGGTAACAGGGGAGACGATTTTGGCTCCGGCAACTGCCTCCGGGGCTTACAGCAACTTAGACGTGTGGAGGTCCGCTATAGAAGGGGCTCTGGCGTCAATTCTCTTAGATTCTACTCCGGCGCAAGAAGATTCAGGAGGGAAATACAGCCCGTTTCGCAGGGACGAAGGTTGTAGGAAATTGATCCTGCGGCAGTTCCGCCACGGGATCACGATGACGTCCATATCAGCCGGAGATCCGGGCCAGCCGCAGCTCCCTTGGACTCCGCTCCGCCACCAGGCCCCCCGCAAGCTGCAGCCGGCTCCCCGGCTTCGCCGGCACCGTCGGGTTCAGCGGCCCAGAAGCAAGCCCAGCCAGCATCAGCAGCCGCTCCGTCTCCTCAAAACTCAGCCGTGCGCCTAACTGCCGCGCCGCCGCCCGCACCATCCTCCGCCGCATCGCCTTATCCAGCCCGCGCAGCCGTTCAATCTCCAGCGCCAACGACGCCTCCCCCAC
>CAXTRZ010000304.1:0-3589 GCA_964246715.1 uncultured Acidobacteriaceae bacterium
AAGTGCGGGTTTTCGGAGAGAAAGTGCTCCGGGCGGGTGCCGAGGTTGGTGAAGTTGCAGCGGCCGCCGCCGGAGATGAGGATCTTCTTGCCGGGCTTGTCAGCGTGGTCGAGGACGAGCGTGCGACGGCCACGGCGGCCTGCCTCCATGGCGGCCATGAGTCCGGCGGCTCCGGCTCCGAGGATGACCACGTCAAACTGCTGCAAATATCTTCCCTTCCAGCATCCTTTGATTCTATTAGAGTGACCCTCCTATACTCATTGACGTGAGTATTATGGTGATGTAGAGTGCAGTTGAGGAGACGAACGGCGCCGTCTCCTTGGGCGGCAAATGGCGGGGAAGTCTGCTAGGGCGACAACTGAGGACCGGTTGCAGCTAAGCATAACTTTGTTCTGAAAGTGCGAGTGCGGAGGGCGAGCTTATGCCTGGTGCATTTTTAGTGACGAAGGATACACAGCGTGGACCCGATTACGAGGTGATTACCTTGGATGCGGAGTTGGTTCAGCCTCTAGGACCGATCGAAGGAGAGCTGACCGAGTCGCCAGAGGAGCGGAAGAGGCCGAAAACGGCCAAGGCCAATGTTCTGACGATTCCAAAACCGAAGACCAACGCAGGATAGCCGGGCGAAAGAGCGCCGAGCGGTTTGGTCCAAGGGGATCAGTCGCTCGGCTGCTGAACTATGCCCAGAGGAGCCTACCATGCCGAAGAGCCTGCTACAGAATGAGCGGAAGATGACGGATGCTGCGGCCACGGATAGCGAAAAGAAGATACGTGTCCAGTTGGATTTTGAGTCTGCGGACATGCAGATTATCAACGATCTAGTGAATGAGTTGGAGCTTGGCACAAGGGCGGAACTGTTTCGCAGCGGTTTGCGGGCCTTGCGCTGGATGGTGCAGAAGAGAAAACAGCGGTGTGTGGTGACTGCCATCACGCCGGACGGCCGTTATCTTGAGCCAGAGTTCGATTTTTTGCACCGCCTACCCGTCGCGCATCTGCCAGTCCTGAGGAACGAGAGCCAGGAGGACGCGAGGGAACATCGTCTCGAGGAGACGGTGCATGTCTGATCACGGCTGGACGCAGGTCCAATGGGCGATCGCTCAACTGTTTGCATTGTTGAGAATCGTTATTTGGCCTGCGTTCCTGTGGTCTTTTACGAAGCGTCCGGATATACGAGAGCACATACGGCTATTGCTGAACCGGGAGTGGCGAATCAAGGTACCGGGGGCGGATGTTCGGGTAACGTCCGCAGAACGGCCTAAAAGGCTACCCACCGAGGAGGCTGAAAAGGAATTGGTTGACGTTCCCAAGCCGCAACGGTGGAGTGGGGGATGAGGGCTGAATCTTTTGTGTGGTGTGGGCGTCTAAGGATATGGTACTCTATGTTTCGCTGGGGACGTGTGCCTACGAATGCCCGACCTGCCTGAGGGCCAATGGTCATATGGGCTTGCCACCGCGGTCTTTACCGCACCTTATTCCCTGCCGATAGGAAACAACCAAGGGGAGAGTCTCATTCCGAAGAGATGAGATTCGGGCGTTGTCCTTTGCGCCTCCCAAACACATCTAACCTCCCGCTGGAGCGCGCACACACGTGGCTGAAGAACTGGATAAGTACGAAGACGACATCGATAAGCTGATCGACACAGGAAAAGAGAAGGGCTATCTCACCTACGGCGAGGTGAATGACCTGCTGCCCGGCGATATTACCACCCCCGACGATCTGGACGACCTGCTGACGACGATCAACACGCAGGGGATCGAACTGGGCGGCGAAGAGCGCATGGGCCGGGACAAGTATGAGCCCGAGGCCGGGGAAGAGGGCGAAGATGTCGAGCTTGACCTTTCTCCTGGGACGCTGGAAAAGACTAATGACCCGGTGCGCATGTATCTGCGCGAGATGGGTACGGTTCCGCTGCTGACGCGCGAGGGCGAGGTGGAGATCGCCAAGCGGATTGAACGCGGGCAGCTTCGCGTGATGAAGGCGATCAGCCGGTCGCCGATCGTGATCCGCGAGATTGTGGCGCTGGGCGAGGACTTGCGGCGCGGTGTGCGCAACATCAAGGAAGTGGTGACGTTCGACGAGGAAGAGCTGACGGAAGAGATTCTTCAGGCTCGGGTGCGCCAGACGGTGGGCCGCATTGATGTGATTGTGAAGCACCAGAAGAAGGTGATCGGGCTCGAGGAGAAGTATGAGGCCCTCGCCGAGGGCAAGACCAAGGCCAAGGAGCAGCGCAAGCTGCGCTGGCTGATGGGCCGCGAGCATGTGTACATCAACCGCGTGATCCGCGAGCTGAAGTACACGAACGCGGAGAAGAAGCGGCTGCTCGATAAGGTCAACAAGACGGTCGATGCGATGCGGACGCTGGAGCGGCAGATCAAGTCGTTGGACACGAAGTTTGAGGCATCTCGTAGCGAAGAGCTGAAGAAGGAGTACAAGCGCCAGCAGAAGAACTGCAAGCTGGACCTGGAGCGGCTGGAGCAGGACGCGGGCATTTCGATTCCGGACCTGAAGCGCACGCAGCGCGAGATGATCCAGGGCGACATGGACGCGGAGAAGGCCAAGCGCGAGTTGATTGAGGCGAACCTGCGGCTGGTCGTCTCGATTGCGAAGAAGTACACGAACCGCGGACTGCAGTTCCTGGATTTAATTCAGGAGGGCAACATCGGCCTGATGAAGGCGGTGGACAAGTTCGAGTACCGGCGCGGGTACAAGTTCTCGACCTATGCGACGTGGTGGATTCGGCAGGCGATCACGCGAGCGATCGCGGACCAGGCAAGGACGATCCGTATCCCGGTGCACATGATTGAGACGATCAACAAGCTGATCCGGACGAGCCGGCAACTGGTGCAGGAGCTGGGACGCGAGGCGAGCTCGGAGGAGATTGCCAAGCGGATGGATATTCCGGTGGCGAAGGTGCGCAAGGTGCTGAAGATTGCGCAGGAGCCGATCTCGCTGGAGACGCCGATTGGCGAAGAGGAAGACTCGCACCTTGGGGACTTCATCGAGGACCGGATGGCGGTGAGCCCGGCGGACGCGGTGATCTCGGTCAACCTGAAGGAGTACACCAGCCAGGTGCTGCGGACGTTGACGCCTCGGGAAGAGCGGGTGATCAAGATGCGGTTCGGGCTGGAGGATGGGTCCGAGCACACGCTGGAAGAGGTTGGACAGAGCTTCCAGGTGACGCGCGAGCGGATTCGGCAGATTGAGGCGAAGGCGCTGCGGAAGCTGCGGCATCCGAGCCGGAGCCGGAAGCTGAAGGCGTTTGTGGATGGAGTGAAGGAAGCTTAACCCCGAAAAGGTTTGGGAGAGATCCCAGGCCCTTTCTGCTTATGCCTGTCCTGCCGGACCGGCCCGCTGCGGACGGAGCGGTCACTTCGTGACTTGTATTGGGCTTTGCGGGGTCCGGCATTGCCCGGCACAAAGACAAGTGCCGACCAACGGGAGGAGCGACGCGAAGCCGAGAACGGCACGAAGTGCCTAGTAGGCGCGCTGGTACATGCGGGAGATGCGGTCGTGCCAGCCAAGTTTGTCGTCGTCTAGGAAGACCCAGAGGATGCCGATGCCCAGGGGGCACGCGGCGATGAGCTGGGC
>CAXTRZ010000305.1:0-3589 GCA_964246715.1 uncultured Acidobacteriaceae bacterium
CCACCCGACAGATGCCCGCACCCGCACCCTTCCAGCCCTTCGTTCCCGCCTCCGACTCCCGCCCCGAGTTCACCCTCCGCGCCCTGCTCCTCGGCGCCGTCTTCGCCGTTCTTTTCGGAGCCGTCACCGTCTATGTCGGTCTCCGCGCCGGCCTCACCGTTGCTGCCTCCATCCCCATCTCCGTCCTCTCCATCTCCATTCTGCGCGCCTTCGGCAAGGCCAGCATTCTGGAAAACAACATCGTCCAAACCGTCGGCAACGCCGGCCAATCCATCGCCTCGGGCGTTATCTTCACCCTCCCCGCCCTCATCTTTTTAGGCTTTGACTTCGAATCCACCCGTATCTTCGCTCTCGCCCTCTTCGGCGGCTGGCTCGGCGTCCTCTTTATGATCCCGCTGCGCCGCCAGCTCATCGTGGAAGAGCACGGGACGTTGATCTACCCTGAAGGGACTGCGTGTGCCGATGTCCTCATGGCCGGCGAGCGTGGCGGATCCTTCGCCTCCCGCGTCTTCCTTGGCCTCGGGCTCGGCGGCCTGTACACCCTCTTCCAGAACGACAACCTCTTCGCCCTCTGGCCCTCCGGCCCCAACTACGAGCCCGACTACGGAGGCCCGCAGCACCTCCTGCGCGGCGCGTCCATCCGTGCCGACTGCACGCCCGAGTACCTTGGCGTGGGCTACATCATCGGCATCCGCGTCGCCGCCATCATGCTCGCCGGCGGCGTCTTCTCTTGGCTCGTCCTCATGCCCGCCATCTACTTCTTCGGCTCGCACCTGCCCGGCCCGCTTTACCCCGGCACCAGCCCCATCGCCGGCATGGACGCCTCTACGCTTTGGAAGACCTACGTCCGCCCCATGGGCGCGGGTGCGGTCGCCGCCTCCGGCCTCATCACCCTGCTCCGCACCGCCCCCACCATCCTCTCCGCCCTCACCCAGGGCATGAAACAAATTGGCAACAAGAACTCAAGTTCGGCGAGCGAAGCGCCCGACCGTCCAGCGAGGACCTCGCACGATCTCCCCGGCTCCGCCGTCATCGGCGGCTCGGTCCTCCTCGTTCTCCTCATGGTCGCCTTCCTCCAGTTCCATCCCGTTCCCGGAGCCCAGGTCGGCCTGCTCGCGAACATCGCCGCCGCGCTGCTCGTCGTCGTCTTCGGCTTTCTGTTTGTAACTGTCTCCGCACGCATCGTCGGCATCGTCGGCAGCTCCGCCTCGCCCGTCTCCGGCATGACCATCGCCACCCTCATGGCCACCTGCGCCATCTTCCTGGTCAAGGGCTGGACCGCTCCTGCCTTCGGCGCACTCGCCATCACCATCGGCGGCATCGTCTGCATCGCCGCCTCCAACGCAGGCGACACCTCGCAAGACCTCAAGACCGGCTACCTCATTGGCGCAACCCCCTGGAAGCAGCAGACTGCGCTCATGGTCGGCGTCGTCATCTGCACCTTTTCCATCGGCGCCACCCTCAACGCCATGAACAATGGCCTCGAATCCTTCCAGCGTCTCCCCCAACCCATCTCCGTCACGGCTAAGCTCTACGCCGACGGCGTCCAGAGCAAAGGCCCCTTCACCCGCGACCATCTCTCCCTCACCAGCAAATCCGGCAGCAGGGAAGAGATACAAGACGCGCACAAATACATCCTCCTCAACGCCATCGGCTCTACCAGCCTGGCTGACGGCAAGTACCTCCTCAACCCCGCTACCCACCAGATTGAGATCCAGTGGACCCAGGGCATCGGCAGCGAAAAGGCCGCGGCCCCACAGGGCAAACTCATGGCCACCGTCATCAACGGCATCCTCACCCGCAAGCTCCCCTGGGCGCTCGTCCTCCTCGGTGTCGCCCTGGTCCTCGTCATTGAGCTCCTCGGCGTCCGCTCCCTCACCTTCGCCGTCGGAGCCTATCTCTCCATCGCCACCACCCTCGCCATCTTCGTCGGCGGTGTCATGCGCTGGATGGTCGACCGCGCCATGCTCCACCATCATGCCCGCAACGCAGCCCTGGCCTATGAAGCCTCCCTCGCGCTCTGGCACTCCGACCGTGAGCGCTTCCTCATGGAGCACCCCAACTTCGACCAGACCAATCCCAACCACATCGATCCCGCCACCGGCCTGCCCGTACCCACCTCCGTCACCCCCTCGCTCGACCTCGAATCCGAGATCTCCCCCGGCTCCCTCTACGCCTCCGGCCTTATTGCTGCGGGCGGCATCATCGGCCTCATCGGCGTTTGCGTCAAGCTCTATGAAGCCGCCACCGAGCGCTCCATCCCCCGCTTTAGCCCGCACAACCTGCTCTACCACGACTGGATGAGCATCCTCATGTTCGCCCTGCTCGCCTTCAGCCTCTACTACTTCGCCCGCAAGCCGCTCAATACGGTAGCCTAGCCCTAGATGTTTAACCAGCCCCAGCAACCGGACCTCCTCTTCGTCTACGGCACCCTCCACCCCGACCGCGCCCCCGAAGAGATGGTCGCAGACGTCAAACAACTCATCCTCGTCGACGCCGCCACCGTCCAGGGTAAGCTCTTCGAACTCGAGGAGTACCCCGCTCTCGTCGTGAAAACAGACAGCCCCGAGCCCGTACCGGGCTTTGTCTTCGAGCTCCCCAACGACCCCGCACTCCTTGCCCGGCTCGACGCCTATGAGGGCTTCATCCCGGACTTCCCCGAGACGAGCCTCTTCACCCGCGAACGCATCTCCGCCACCCTCGCTGACGACACCGTCGTCACCGCCTGGACCTACCTCTATAACCGAGCCCTGACGGTCCTAATTCCGTCGTAGACCGCCGTACACACTCCCGCCACCCATTCCGCGATACCATAGCTTGTTTGCGGATTTCACGGAGGCCAAAGCCTCCCCAAAGAAGAGGTGGCATGGCTGAAGGTCGTTGGGTTCTCTTGATTGCATCCGAAGTCGGTGGCACCGACTCCGTCTCTGACCGCGCCATGGAGCGTCTCGTCGACGCCATCAAGGAAGAAGGCTACGAAGTCGTCCGCACCTCTACGCCCGAAGACGGCCTCTCCCTCATCACCTCGGACCCCTCGTACTCCTCCATCCTTCTTGATTGGGACCTCGAAGGCGACAACCAGTTCCAGGAGCGCGAAGCCCTCCAGATCCTCCGCGCCGTCCGCCGCCGCAACAAGAAGATTCCCATCTTCCTCATCGCGGACCGCACCCTCGTCTCGGAGCTTCCCCTCGAAGTCGTTCGCCAGGTCCACGAGTACATCCACCTCTTTGGCGATACCCCCGCCTTCATCGCCAACCGCGTCGACTTCGCCGTCGAGCGCTACCATGAGACCCTCCTTCCACCGTACTTCCGCGTCCTCAAAAAGTACACCGACGAAGGCGCCTACTCCTGGGACGCCCCCGGCCACATGGGTGGAGTCGCCTTCCTCAAACACCCCGTCGGCATGGAGTTCCACAAGTTCTTCGGCGAAAACCTCATGCGCTCCGACCTCGGCATCTCCACCGCCCCCCTCGGCTCCTGGCTCGATCACATCGGCCCCGCCGGAGAGGCTGAGCGCAACGCCGCCCGCATCTTCGGCGCGGACTGGACCTTCTTCGTCCTCGGCGGCAGCTCCAACTCCAACCAGATC
>CAXTRZ010000306.1:0-3587 GCA_964246715.1 uncultured Acidobacteriaceae bacterium
CCGCCGGAACCTCCACCCCCGCGCCGTCCGCCGTCATCTGAAACGGAATCCCTGCCGCCGCCAGCTCCTGCGAGACCTGCTGCACATCCCGCCCTTCCAGCCCGTTGAACAGCGGCCGCCAATTCGTCTTTTGCGCAAACCACATCATCCCCGCCACCGCCGCCGCAAGCAGCAGCACCGCCGCCAGCAGCCAGTTGCGCCGGGCGGAGGGCATCGCCAGGATCGTCTCCTTCGTCCGCGACACCGCGGCCATCGTCCGCTGTCCGCCGCCCCGGCCAACCTGTCCGGCTTGGCCGCCGCCCGCTGGCGTTGCCGTAACAATCTGTCCTGCCTCTGCCATCCAAACCCCTGTCCAGTCTGCTCGTACTCACACCTGAAGCCCTTGCAAAAGGGAACCCGTAAGGTACTCCCGTACCGTTCCTCACTGCTTCTTACTGCTCCACACGACCCTTCACTTTCTTTTCCTGGCTCTAAAACTGCATCTGCATCATCTGCTGATATGCCCCAACGGCCTTGTTCCTCACCTGCAGCGCCAACTCGAACGCCATGTCCGCCTTCTGCGTCGCAATCATCGCGTCATGCACCTCCACACCGGATCCATTCAGCACCCCCGTCACTGCGTCCTGTGCCTTCTTATCCAACTCGCTCGTCTGCTGCACCATGGACTGCAACATCCCGCTGAACGGCAAGGGAGGATTCTGGGCCTTACTCGTGCCCACCGCCGCCTGCAACCCACTCGATACCGGACTCACCTGAACCATTCCCATCCTCCTCAAACCCTCTCGCCTGTCATTCTGAGCTGCGCTCAGAATCTCTGTAGTTGCCGTTGCAGTTGCCGTTGCTGTTGCTGTCTTGGCTTGTAGCTAACCCAAGGCTTTAGCCTCGGGTCTCTCTCTGCGCTTCCGCAAAATTGGGCTTAAGTCCCTTGGGGTATGTCTGTGCTCTCCCTCGTCGCCACTGCCGCCCCCCTCAGTCCCAAACATCTTGCAACGCTCTCCTATTCCCTGATCCCTATCTCCCTAATCCCTCTCACTTCAAAAGGTCCAATGACGCCGTCAGCATCCCCTTCTCCGCCAGCACCGCAGAGGCATTCATCCCGTAGCTCCGCGACGCCCCCATCAGGTCCACCATCTCCGTCAGCGGATTGATATCCGGATACTGCACATACCCATCCGCCCCAGCCTCCGGATTGTCCGGCTCAAACCGCTGCAGCGGCGCGCCTCCATCCTCAATCACACCTGTGACTGAAACTCCGCCCGGGGCCACGTCGGATCCCTCCGGCGCCGGCCAAAGCAGCATCTGGTTCGTACTTCGGATTGGGTTCGTCAGCGGCGCACCCGCCGCCATCGCAGACCCGTTGCCCAGCCCCAGCAGCGACGCCCCAAAGCTGTTCCCATCCTCCGCGGAAAACACCACATGATGCCGCTTGTAGGGCGCTCCATCCGCCGTCTTCGTCGTCTCGGAGTTAGCCATGTTGGACGCCACCACCTCCGCCCGCACCCGCTCCGCCTTCAACGCAGACCCGCTCACATCCATCAGCCCAAACAGGTTCATCGCCGCTCCTTGAGATCTCCGAATAAAAGACCGTTTTGAAAGGGCGGAACTTTAGTCCCGCCGTACATCCAACCATGGCAGCGCGGCTTTAGCCGCTGAGGGAATCGTGCCGACTTGATCAGAGGTTCCTTCCCTCACATCCTTACTTTGAATCCATATGAATGGCGGACATCACGCCGCTGAACTCGTGCTTCAGAAACTCCACGCCCATCCGGAACTGAAGCTGTGTCTTCGCCAGCTCCATGCTCTCCCGGTCCAGCGACACCGTATTCCCATCCGGCCGGGCCACCAGCCCATCCACGTCCTTCACCGTCGGAGTTCTCGTTGCGCCCGCGGTGCTCTGCAGGGCAGAGGCAAACTCGCCCTCAAAGTCAATCCCCTGCGTCTTATATCCGGGCGTATCGACGTTTGCCATATTGCCCGCCGTCAGCTTCATCCGGTCTGCGGTCAAATCCAGGTACTCGCCCAGCATCTCGACCATCGGCGCATTTACGTGCATGGTGTCTCCCTCCGCGCCATACCAATGCACCCCGCCCGCCAAAACCACCTGCCCCGTCTAAGAGCCCTCCAATCCAACTATCCACCGATCGGGAGCCCCATTTCACAGCTTCACCGCGATGAGTGGGACGTAACCTCTCCGACCAGCCTCGTCGGGTGCCCCATCCTCGGACGACGGCCTCATCGTCGGAGTGTGTGAAGTTTATCGTTTGCGGGAGCAAACGACCGTCTTCTCTTTCCTCAATCCATCCCACACCAGTCCCTTGTCAGAAACCACAAACTCACCATCCATCCACCATGATGTACCGTGCAGTTGGTTGCAACAACTCGCATGGACGCATGCCAAAGCCATCTCCACAAAACCCGAAACCACACCCCAGAAACACCCAACTCCATCCACAACTCACCACAACTCGCGGTGAACCCCGAAGAGCCGCTTCCCAAAAAAGTGGCCGCCCCAAACGTAGGGACGGCCAACACATGGAACTTTGCAAGAACTTGAACCGGTTAGTCTAGCTGCGCTGCGCTTTCCGCAGCCGGATCTCCTCCGGCCCGATCTCGGGCCGTTCTTCAGCCAGGATCGCTCCCCGCTCCAGCACATGCATCAGCTCGCGCACATTGCCCGGCCAGGAGTACCCCTGCATCTTCGCCATCGCCGCGCCCGAGACCGTCTTCCGCGCCGTCTCCCGCCCCATCTGCTCCAGGAAGCGTTCCACCAGCAACGGCAGGTCCTCCATCCGGTCCCGCAAGGCCGGAATCTCCAGCGGAAACACCGCCAGTCGATGGTAAAGATCCAGCCGGAACTGCCGCTCCTCCGCCCTCTGCTCCAGCGGTTGATGCGTCGCTGCAATCACCCGGACGTCCACCCGCATCGTCTCGTTGTCGCCCACCCGCTGTAGCTCCCCGCATTCCAGAAACCGTAACATCTTTGCTTGCAACGCCAACGGCATCTCCCCAATCTCGTCCAGGAACAGCGTGCCCCCATGCGCCGCCTCAATTCGCCCTGTCCTTGACTGCACCGCCCCCGTAAACGCACCCCGCGTATGCCCGAACAGCTCCGCCTCCAACAGCGACTCCGGAATCGCCGCGCAGTTTAGCACCACGAACGGCTTCGCCGCCCGCACGCTCAATCGGTGCACCGCCTTCGCCGCTACCTCCTTGCCCGTCCCTGTCTCTCCCTCCAGCAGCACCGTGGCGGACCGGGGTGCCACCAGCCGGATCATCTTCGCCAGCTCCAGCATCACCGGCGTGTCCCCCACCATCTCCGGCAAGGAAACGCCCGCCGGTCGCGCCGGCTCCGCGCGCTCCTCCGCCACGGGCGCCGGTGTCGCCAACTCAGCAACCGGGGCCGCGGCCTTCCCCCCGTGGGCCCCCTCTTGCGCCTCCCGCATCGCATGAAGCAGTTCATGCCGCCGTGGGCTGCGCGTTCCCGTCCTGCTCCGCCCCCTCCCCCCATCCATCCGCAATAAATCCATAGCCGGTTACATCGCCCCCCACTGCCCGGTCAGCTCCCCTGCCTCCAGGTCCGGCAGCCC
>CAXTRZ010000307.1:0-3562 GCA_964246715.1 uncultured Acidobacteriaceae bacterium
CCGCGAGGGCGGACGCACCGTCGGAGCAGGAACCATCTCAGAGATCATCAAGTAACAAGCAGCGGCAGGGCAGTGAGAGGGCAGTTCAAGAGCAACACGAGGGCTGCGGTTCGGTGTAGAGGTTCATCGGCCGCAGCCACTCCAAACGATCTTTGCGATTCAAGAAAGAGTTGCGACATGGCAGGACAGAGAATCAGGATTCGTTTGAAGGCGTATGACTACCGCGTGCTGGATACGTCGACCGGCGAGATCGTCGAGACGGCGAAGCGCACGGGAGCGCAGGTTGCGGGACCGATACCGCTTCCCACGATGAAAAACAAGTACTGCGTGCTCCGTTCGCCGCACGTGGATAAGAAGAGCCGCGAGGCCTTCGAGATTCGCACGCACAAGCGGCTGATCGACATTCTGGAGCCGACGCAGCAGACGGTGGATGCGCTGATGAAGCTCGACCTGCCCGCGGGCGTGGATGTTGAGATCAAGACGGTTCAGAAGTAAAGGGCTGTTTAGCAAGGTGTTTTAGTAACGAGTAAGGCCGGCAGTGCCCGGACGGGCATGATGAGGAAAGGACAAGACGATGTCAGTGGTAGGAATTCTGGGTAAGAAAATTGGAATGACGCAGATCTTCGATGAGCGCGGCGACGTTCATCCGGTGACGGTGCTGAAGGCCGGCCCGTGCGTGATCACGCAATTGAAGACGATGGCGAAGGACGGCTACGACGCGGCGCAGATCGGCTATGTGGATTTTGTGAAGGCGTCCAAGGTGACGAAGCCAATGAATGGGCATTTCGCCAAAGCGAATGTGCCGCCGGTGCGGATCATCCGCGAGGTCGGCTACGAGACGGTGACCGGCAATGGCGAGGAGATCAAAGCTGGTGATCGCGTTCTTGTGGACATCTTCGCAGAGGAGCGGTTCGTTGACGTGATCGGAACGAGCAAGGGTCGCGGGTTTGCAGGCGTCATTCGCCGGCACGGCTTTGGCGGCGGACCGAAGTCGCATGGCCATATGTTCCAGGTGCAGGGCTCGATTGGTGCGTCTTCGTTTCCGTCGCGCGTCTTCCCGGGCCAGCGTATGCCGGGCCACATGGGCGACAAGCAGATTACGGTACGCAATCTTCGCATCCGCGGCGTGGATGTTGAGGATAATCTTCTGCTGGTCGAGGGCGCGGTTCCGGGAGCGCGGGACGGCTACGTGCTGATCTCGAAGGCGAAGGCTCCGCCGCGGGAGCGCCGTGGATTTGCCGGTGCGGCCACGAAGGACGCACTGAAGGCTTCCAAGAAGGCTGCTCCTTCCAAGAAGAAGTAAAAGCGTTCTAACCAAGGCTTGATGTACTTGAGCCGCAAACAAGGTTTGGGCTCGGGGCATTGATCCCGGCAAGAAGAGAGAAGACGATGGCAGAGATCAAGGTACACAGTCTCAGCGGGGAGTCGATTGGCACGTTTGAGTTGGCCGACGAGGTGTTTTCCGCGGAGATCAACGACGCGCTCCTTTGGGAGGCGGTCAAGCATTACCGTGCCGCGCTGCGGCAGGGAACGGCGGCGACGAAAGTTCGCAAGAACGTCTCCGGCTCCGGCAAGAAGCTGTGGAAGCAGAAGGGTACGGGCCGGGCGCGTGTCGGGTCGATTCGTTCTCCAATCTGGCGTGGTGGCGGTACGGTCCACGGACCGCAGCCGCGCAGCTACGAGTATCAGTTCCCGAAGAAGAAGCTAATGGGCGCGCTGCGCTCGGCCATCTCCGCGAAGATTCAGGAAGGCAAGTTGACGCTGGTTGACACTCTGGCGCTGAGCGAGGGCAAGACCAAGCTCTATCGTCAGGCGCTAACGAAGCTGGAGGCCGGCAAGACGACGCTGCTGGTTGAGAGCAGCCGCAAGCTGGACGAGACGCTGTACCTGGGCAGCCGCAACCTGCAGGGTGTGGAGCTGGTGCTCTCGTCCGAGGTTCACCCCTACGATCTGCTTCGTTACGAGCACGCCGTATTTTCGGTGGATGCATTTGAAGCGATTCAGGAGACGCTGAAGAAGGCCACCTCCAAGCGCCAGCACGCTGTGAATGCTGAGAAGGAGGTTGCATAATGCCTACCCTCTACACCGTGATTCGTCGCCCTTTAATTACCGAGAAGGGCATGACCGTGAAAGAGACGCAGAACACGCTGGTCTTTGAAGTGGCGCTGAAGGCGACCAAGACCGAGGTCAAGCAGGCGGTTGAGAGCCTGTTCAAGATCAAGGTCGATGGCGTCCGCACGGCGACTGTCGAGGGCAAAGAGCGCCGCCGCGGGAAGTTCTCCGGCTATCGCCCGGACTGGAAGAAGGCTTATGTTCGCCTGAAAGAGGGCGAGAAGATGCCGGATTATCTGGACAGCATCTAGTTTTCAGGGGTCAGTTGTCCGTGCTCCCAGGAGCTGGTTGTGATTGAAACAGTTATCTAACTGGTGCGTTGCGGTGGTAGTTGAGCCGAGCAAAATCCAGGAGAATGGATGTAGACGATGCCGATCAAGTCATTTCGCCCGATTACCCCGACGCTGCGCTTCCAGACGAAGCTGGTTAACGACGACCTTACAACCGATAAGCCGCACAAGCCGCTTTTAGCGGTCAAGCAGCGGACCGGCGGCCGCAACAACACTGGCGGCATGAAGATTCGCCATCAGGGCGGCGGCCACAAACAGAAGCTGCGCTTGATCGACTTCAAGCGCGACAAGTTCGGAATTCCAGGCACTGTCGCGACGATCGAATACGACCCGAACCGCAGCTCGCGTATTGCGCTGATCCACTATGCGGATGGCGAGAAGCGTTACATTATTCAGCCGGTCGGGCTGAAGGTGGGGCAGACGATTATGAGCGGTCCGGAGGCTGATATCCTGGTAGGCAACGCGCTTCCGCTGCGTTTGATCCCGACCGGTACGATCGTGCACAACATTGAGCTGCGTCCCGGCAAGGGCGCGCAGATGGCTCGCTCGGCCGGAGCGCAGGTCAACTTGATTGCGAAGGAAGGCGACTACGCGCTGCTGAAGCTGCCCTCAAGCGAGACCCGCCGCGTGCTGGTGGATTGCATGGCGACGATCGGGCAGGTGGGCAACACGGACCATGAGAACGTGACCATCGGTAAGGCGGGACGCAACCGGTGGAAGGGGATTCGGCCGGCCAACCGCGGCGTTTCGATGAATCCGGTCGACCACCCGCACGGCGGCGGCGAGGGTAAGACATCCGGCGGGCGCCATCCGGTAACACCCTGGGGCCAGCCGACGCGCGGCTACAAGACGCGCAACAACAAGCGGACCGATGTGTTCATCGTGAAGCGCCGCGAGAAGTAAGTTTTGAGTCGGTGAGGGAAGTAAAGCTACACCAAGTCTCGCGGCATAGGAGTAGGCCAAAGAGATTCGTCGTATTCAGCCTGCAGCATGATGGAGTTTTGAGTTATGTCACGTTCGACGAAGAAGGGTCCGTTCATCGACGCCCACCTGATGACCAAGGTTACGGTCATGAACCAGACCAACGATAAGAAGGTGATCCGCACCTGGAGCCGCCGGTCGACGATCTTTCCTGAGTTTGTGGGGCACACGGTTGCCGT
>CAXTRZ010000308.1:0-3560 GCA_964246715.1 uncultured Acidobacteriaceae bacterium
GGCGTCGGCAGCTTCGGCGGTCCACGCGCCATCCAGTTCACGGCTCGCCTCGTTGGCTTTTAGCCCGGCGGCCAGCCAACAAACTCACCAGGTATGAGCGCTCCTCGTCAATTGAGGCAACCCAAAGAAAGCGAAGACAAAGCCCCATGAACATCCACCCACTTCACCAGCCCCGCCCGTCCAAGCCACTCACTTTGTCCGCTGTGTTCGTCACTGGTCTGGTTACGTTTTGCTCCGCGTGGGCGCAGGCGTCCAATCCCGCGGAGACGCAGCCAGCCGCAGCCAAGCCCGCATCCCCTTTCGCCGGCATCGCCTTTCGTCAGATCGGACCGTTTCGCGGCGGCCGCGTAGGCGCAGTGACAGGCGTACAGTCTCAGCCGCAAACCTTTTACTTTGGCGCGACCGGCGGCGGCATCTTTAAGACGACTGACGGCGGCATCCACTGGCGTCCGGTGGCTGACGGCCAGCTCAAACTAGGCTCCGTCGGCGCCATCGCTGTCGCCGACTCTGACCCCAACATCGTCTACGCCGGCATGGGTGAGGCCGACCTGCGCGGCAACGCCTCCCATGGCGACGGCATTTACAAGTCGATCGATGCAGGCAAGACCTGGAAGAACGTCGGGCTGGTGGACACGCAACAGATTGGCGCCGTTAAGATCGATCCCAAAGACCCCAACACAGCGTTTGTCGCGGCCATGGGCCACATGGCCGGACCCAACGCCGAGCGCGGCGTCTTCCGTACCAAAGACGGCGGCAAAACCTGGAAGAAGGTTCTCTTCAAGTCCGACAAAGCCGGGGCCATCGACCTTTCCATCGATCCCACCAACTCCCAGGTCATCTACGCCTCCATCTACCAGTTCCTACGCCAGCCGTGGACCTTTGAGTCCGGCGGCCCGGACTCTGGACTCTGGCGCTCCGCCGATGGCGGTGACACCTGGACCGACATCAGCCACAACCCAGGCATGCCCAAGGGTCTGCTTGGCCGCATCGGCATCGCCGTCTCGCCGGCACGCGCGGGTTTCCTGTGGGCCATCGTCGAGGCGGAAGAAGGTGGCGTCTTCCACTCGGACGACTCCGGCGCCACATGGTCCAAGGTCAATGACCAACGCGACGTGAAACAGCGTGCCTGGTATTACTCGCGCATCTTCGCAGACCCTAAGAACGCTGACACCGTCTACGCGCTGAACACCAGCTTCTACCGCTCCATCGACGGCGGGCGAACCTTCAAAGCGATTCCCACCGGCCACGGCGACAACCACGACCTCTGGATCGCAAACGACGATCCCGACCGCATGATCGAGTCCAATGACGGCGGCGCGAACATCTCCTTCGATGGTGGCAAGAGCTTCTCCACCATCATGAACCAGCCTACCGCGCAGTTCTACCGCGTAGCGCTCGATAACGACTTTCCATATCACATCTATGGCGCTCAGCAAGACAACACCACGGTCGAGACCTCCTCGCGCGGCAACTCCGGCTCCATCACTGAGTCTGATTGGCATGAGGTTGGCGGCGGGGAATCCGGCTGGATCGCCCCAGACCCCACCAACTCTCGCTTTGTCTACGCCGGCTCCTATGACGGCCTGCTGACCCGCTACGACCATGAGACCGGAGGTCTGCGCAACATCAATGCATGGCCGGACAACCCCATGGGTTCCGGCGTAGAGGTCATGAAGTACCGCTTCCAGTGGAGCTTCCCCCTGCTCTTCTCCCCAAACGATCCCAAGCTCCTTTATGCCGGCAGCCAGGTCCTGCTTGGCACGCGCGATGAGGGCCATAGCTGGCAGGTGATGAGCCCGGATTTGACGCGCAATGACAAGTCCAAGCAGGGCCCCGTCGGCGGCCCGCTCACCAAGGACAACACCGCGGTGGAGTACTACGACACCATCTTCACCATCGACGAGTCACCCATTACGAAGGGACTCATCTGGACAGGCTCGGACGACGGCCTCATTCATCTGACCCGCGACGGTGGACAGCATTGGGACAACGTCACGCCTAAGGGCATCCCGGACTTCATCCGCATCAACTGCATCGCCGCCTCGCCGTTTGATCCTGGAACCGCATATGTCGCTGCTACGCTCTACCTTACAGACGACTTCCGCCCCTTCCTCTATCGCACCACCGACTATGGCAAGACTTGGAAGCTGATCATCAACGGCATCCCCTTGGATGACTTCACGCGCAGCATTCGTCCCGACCCCAAACAGAAGGGCATGCTCTTTGCCGGCACGGAGGCCCATCTGTACCTTTCCACCAACGACGGCGACACCTGGCAGCCCTTCCAGCTCAACCTTCCCAACGTTCCCATCACGGACATCGCCTTTCAGAAGCGCGACGATGACCTTGTGCTCGCAACCCAGGGCCGCAGCTTCTACGTTCTGGACGATCTCCCGCTGGTCCGCGCCCTTGCAGCGGAGTCCGGCAAGCCCTCCGGCTCACCCATCCACCTGTATCCAACCAAGCCCGCCTACCGCTACATCGGCGGTGGCGGCTTCGGTGGAGGAGGAGGCTCGTCGGACACCGGCAAGAACCCGCCCTCAGGGGTTGTCCTTTACTACTCCCTTAAAGCGACGCCGAAGTCTGATGTCGTTGTCCGCATCAAGGACGCTGCCGGCAAGCTGGTCAACGAGATCTCCTCCAAGCCCGAGCCGAAGGAACCAACCGGTATGGAAGAGGACGAAGACGACCGTCGCGGGGCTCCCAAGCCGGGCATCAAGCCCGGCCTCAACCGTTTTGTCTGGGACCTGCGTTATGCAGACGCGGTCAAGTTCCCCGGCATGATTCTCTGGGCGGCCAGCACGCGCGGCCCACAGGTTGTCCCCGGCACTTACACCATTGAGATCTCCGCAGACGGGCACACCGAGACGCAGACCGCTGTGGTCAAGCCGGACCCGCGTGTCTCCTCAACCCCTGAGGACTACGAGAAGCAGCTTGCGCTCGCCCTGCAAGCCCGCGACCGCTTTTCCGCGGCCAACCAGGCTGTCATCGATATTCGCGCCGCGAAGAAGCAGCTTGACACCTACGCCTCCACCGCGGAGCCCAAGCTCGCCTCAGAGGCCAAGCGCATCTCCGCTCGCCTTACAACTATTGAAGAGGCTCTGTACCAGACCAAGCTCCGGGCCAATGAAGACGCCCTTAACTTCCCCATTAGGCTGAACAACAAGATGGGCGCGCTGTTAGGCACTGTCACCGCCAGCGATACTGCGCCGACGGAACAAAGCTATGAGGTCTTCAAACAGCTCAGCGATCAGATTCAAACGCAGCTCGATCAGCTTGCGCAGGTGGAAACCTCTGATATCGCCGGCTTCAACAAGTTTGTTCGCGAGCAGAATATCCCGGCCATTACCCTGAAGTCCGGCAGATAGACAATAGCATCACCGTCCAGGAGACAGCATGACCCTCGCAGCATTCCGCACGCCGTTGCTTCGCACGCCGTTCATCTATAGAGCATTGTTCACAGCCCTTGCTGTCTCCTGCCGCACTTCAGTTCCGGCACAAACCTTCAATGCCAGCCAGTGGGCCGGCTTGCATTACCGCAACGTCGGTCCCTTCCGTGG
>CAXTRZ010000309.1:0-3557 GCA_964246715.1 uncultured Acidobacteriaceae bacterium
CACCCGTCAACTCGTCCTCTGGAACCTCGTCCTCTTCTTCGTCATCGCCGTCCTCAGCCTGCTCCCCGGCGCCAGCCTCGCGATCCTCCTCGCCCATCTCGTCCTCAACCCCTTCGCCGTCGCCCACGGCCAGATCTGGCAGCTCGTCACCTATGCCTTCCTCAACTTCGGCATCGTCAACACCGCCTTCGCCCTGCTCACCCTCTGGTTCATCGGCGCGATGCTCGAAGGCGCACGCGGCTCTCGCTGGCTCTACGAGCTCTACTTCACCTCCACCATCGCCGGTGCGCTCCTCGCCTCCGCCATCGCCCTCACCGGCCTCGTCCACCCCCCGTTCGCCGGCGCCTCCGGCCCCTACGCCGGCATCTTTGGCCTCCTCATCGCCACCGCCGTCCTCTTCGGCGACCAGGAGTTCCTCCTCTTCTTCCTTATCCGCCTCAAAGCCAAGTACCTCGTCGCCATCTACATCCTCATCGACCTTGCCATCCTCCTCAAATCCTCCGACAACTTTGAGGCTCTCCTCCACCTCTCCGGAGCCCTCGCCGCATACCTCTATCTCCGCCTCGTCCCTCGCCGCGGTCTCGCCTTCGGCCTCACCGAGCGCCTCTACGGCCTCCGCAACGACTTCTACCGCGCCAAGCGCCGCCGCGCCGCCCGCAAATTCGAGGTCTATATGGGCAAGCAGGGCCGCAAAGTCCAGTTCGACAAAGACGGCCGCTACGTCGACCCTGACCTCAAGCGCGACCCCACCGACAAGCGCTGGATGAACTAGCCGAGTCCTGGATCAACGAGCCCGGAGCTTGGCGTTCCATGCTGCTTGCCTCTAGAAAGGGTAGTGAACGTTTGCGCCCGAGCCCCAAAGAATGGTCTGTCCCGCAAGGTCCGACGCGCCCCATAGGATGGTTGCCGCCTGCGGAGTTCCCGCCCCCCAAAGGATCGTGTTGCTCCAGAGCGCGTTGAAACCCGAGGGATCATTCGCACCCCAAAGAATGGTCGCACCCCAAAGAATCGTGTTCCCATTCACAAACGCATTGCTGCCATAGATGTTTGAAGCTCCCCAAAGAATCGTGTTGCCCCAAAGAGAGGATGGGTCGCGGACAAGATAGGTGCCGCCAGACTTCGGATCCAGGGTGGCCACCGGAGACATGGCTGAACCTGCAGGTACGACCGTACCACTCGTAAAGTCAGTCAGAGCGGCGTTGATATCAAGGTACCCGGCGCCGACCGTGAATGCGTCATAGTTGGCGCGGTAAACGGCACCGCTCGTAGGATCGGTGACGGCACTCGTCTGCGGGAAGGCGGAATGATTGGCGTTCCGCATCAGGAAGGCCTTCACCTGATCCGGCGTCAGACCGGGCGCGGCCTGCTCCAAAAGCGCAACAGCCCCGCTGGCTACACCTGCGGCCATGCTTGTGCCACTCAGCGGAAGATACGCGTTGGAGATCTGCTGCGTCGGCCCATTGCTCTGGTAAAAGCCATAGAGCGTCTGGTAGGCAGGCATCTCGGTGGAGAGTGGATCATTGTTAAAATAAAGGCTGGAGACGAGATTTCCGGGAGCGACAAGATCGGGCTTCGCAATGTGATCGATGAAGGAAGGCCCCTTGGAGCTGTAGCTGGCGATGATGTCGTCAGATAACGCCGCCGTGCCCTTGGTGTTCATCGCTCCCACCGTAATGACATAGGGGTCGTTGCCGGGAGCTTCAATCGTGCCATACCCCTCGGGGTTCATGTTCAGGTCGCGGCCATCGTTTCCCGCCGCCACAACCACCACAATGCCGGCCTTCCAGGCCTGTTCAACCGCTTGGCAGAGAGGATCGACGGTATAACTCTCCCAGATGGGACGGCCAAGAGAAAGGTTGATGACCTTAATATTGTACGTATTCTTCAGCGCAATCGCCTGCTCGATTGCTGCGATCACCGCGGAGTCTGAGCCGGAGCCGCTTGCATCGAGCACGCGGAGGTTGATCAGGTTCGCGTTTGGCGCGGAACCGCGGAACGTGCGGTAGAACTGCCCTCCAGTGGACGTTTGTCCGTTCCCCGCAACCAGCCCAGCGACGTGAGTGCCGTGGCCGTACTGGTCGGTTGCGTCCTTGGCTCCGGGAACGAAGTTCTGGCTGTAGACGATGCGGCCGTTATGAGCAGGCGCAACCATGCCGGCGATGGTGGGAAAGGTGAGGGCGGCGGGTTGGCCCGCCACGTTGCTCGTACTGAGATCCGGTACGGGAGTGATCCCGCTATCAATGATGGCTACACCGACATTGGTCCCCAGGTAGCCCTTCGCCCAGGCCTGCGGAGCATTGATCGGCTCGGTCGTATACTCTGCACCCGTCATGACCGATGCAACATTACTCAAGCCTCTTGCAGCCAGGGGACGATCAAGAGAGATATAGCTGACGTTCGCATCCAGCGCCAGGCCTTCCAACTCCGCCTGACGAAGATTGGCTGCATATGCGTGGATGCTGTGCATCCGGCCACGGATGATACCGCCATGCGAGGCGACCAGGGCCTCCTGCAGCAATCCAGGGTCCTGACGGTACTGGATGATGACCGGTATGGTCTTCTCCCCGGCTATCGCGGCAGCATCATCGGAGATCTTCGGATTGTGTTGGTGGGATTGTGCGAATGCAACGAAAGGGAGAAGAGTTACAACGCTGATCAGCGTATGCAGCTTCCTGCGGGAGGGAACCATGGTGGAACTCCTTCATAGCTTTGGTGTCTGTGTCGCAATCGGCAAGCCGTTGCAAATCTGGTGAAATACATACTGCATATCGGGAGAAGTGGAGGAGCCCTGCTCCCCAAAGAGACCCGAAAGTGAACGTGACTCGTCTCGCACCTGACACACTATGCTTCGCCCCACTCAGGCTCTATCCAACGAAAGTGTTAGACCGGGAAGCGGCCTGAACTTCCAAACGTCACGGCATGGGGGAGACACACTCACCGGCACATCCCCTCCAACTCCGCTTCCGGCTTCCCACTCTTCGGAAACTTCAGCTTCTTCTTCTCCATCATCAACTCCAGCATCGCCCCGCCGCTCTTCTCCGCCACATACGGATCGTCCCGATACGCCGGATCGCTCTCCGCCTCCGGCAGGCTCACAAACGTGAACCCCTTCCCCCGGTACATCGCCAGCAGCTCCGGCAGCATCTTCGCGTCGAACGCCCCAAGATGCATCAGCAGCACATACTTCACGTCGCGCCCATATACCATCTGGCTCAGCTCCGAAACACCCCCGTATACTGATCCGCCGTCGCCAGGTACGTGTCATGCAGCCGCGCGATCGCTGCCCCATCATGCTTTGCCACGCAACGCGCATACGGATCGTTCCAAAGGTAGTCCCCAAAGTCCATGTTCACCTCCGCCACTCGGTATCCATGCTCCGTCAGCCACGCCCGCACCGCCCGCCGCTTTCTCCAGCGTCTCCCCCTCATCCAGGAACGGATACCGGAACCAGTGCCAATCCTCCCCTCCCATGTACCTCTTCAACAACAGCTCGTTCTTCTCAATCTCCGTCTCAAACTGCTCCGCCGTCAGCTTGTTCAGGTCCGGATGAGACCAAG